>PNKF01000038.1 GCA_013822285.1 Gemmatimonas sp. | reverse complement strand
CTTCTTCTCGGTGACGTCGTGGTACACCACGCCCCCCGCCGCATGTACGCGCTCGCAGACCCACTTCGGATTGCCCAGCGAGGTGAGGAAGAAGCGAACGCCTTCCTCGAGGGCAATTTCGATCCACTGCGTCATGCGCTCGCGATACAGCTTGTTGTTGCCCTCGATGAGCGCATTGAAGCCGATGGGCTTGCTGGTGAGCGAACGGATGTGCCGCAGGCCGGCGCGGAACTCGTAGCCGTGTACATAGGTCAGCGAGATCGGCTGCACGATGCCGAGTCCGCCGGCTTCGCTCACGGCGGCGACGAGTTCGGGATTGGAGCAGGGGTACATCGGCCCGCAGATCAGCGGCACCTGCACGCCCGTGTGCTTGGTGAAGGCGGTCTCCATCACTTGGCCGGCCCTAGGCGCCACATCACGCGCCCCGTGGCGACCTTCGTGCCGCTCGGGTCAAAGCACTCGGCGATGACCTCGAAGTCCTGGTCCGCCGTCACGGTGGGCACGGTGACGCGGCTCACGGCGCGGATGGTGCCGCGCGCCTTCTTATGATAGGTCATCGACAGCGTGGTGACGATGCCACGGATGTTGTCGGGCAGGCCGGCCATCATCGCGAGGCCCGAGGCCATCTCGGCGACGTTCATCAAGGCGATCGCATGCACGCTGCCGAGGTGCTGGCGATTGGCGCGGATGTCGGGGATCTCGACGACGGCGTGGCCGGGCTCGAGGACCTTGATGCGCGGCTTGGTGGAGCCCGAGTAGGGCACGGTGCGGGCGAAGATCTTGGCGAAGAGCCACTCGCCGCCGGGCAGGGCGGAGAGGCGGCGCCAGAGGGCGAGCAGGCGGGTGCCGGGGGAAGAGGCCATCGGGAAAAGCTCGCCGCCCGTCGGAGGGAAGGGAAGCGAGGGCGGTCGGACCCTGTCCCCCTTGTGAGCGGTGGTGGCGTGGCGGTAGCGTCACGGGGTACACGCGGGGCGGTTTTCCTCTACCGGTGGAGCGCGAATGCGGGTGACGGGCGGCGTGAAGCGTGCAATGATGCTCTCGATGGCCGCGCTGGGCGCGGTGGCCTGCGATTCTCCGACCAAGCCACCGCCGGCGATTGCGTCGGTGGTGGTCGGGCCGGGCACGGCCTTGATCGAGAGCGGCGCGACGCTGCAACTCGGCGTGGTCGTGACGGATGTCAACGACAAGGTCGTCACGAACCGTCCGGTGACCTGGACCTCGGCGAACACCGAGCTCGCGACGGTGTCGTCGTCAGGCCTCGTGACCGCGCTGAACAACCGCACGAATGTCAGCGTCTCGGTGCGCGTCACCGCGACGGTGGCGGGTGTCTCGGACGACGCCGAGCTGCTGGTGCAGCCGGTGGCGGCGGCTCAGCTGGCGCTGACGCCGCTGGGCGCACCGATTGCGGAGGGGCAGTCCCCGACGCTGACGTTCGTCGCGCGCGATGCCGGCGGCGGCGTGCTCACGGGCCGTCAACCGTTCTGGGAATCGCGCGACACCAGCGTCGTGCAGGTCTCGGCCTCGGGGCAGCTGACGCCGGTGGCGTTCATCGGCGTGAGCAACCGGACGGCGCGCGTGGTCGCCACGCTTGGCAACGTCCGGGACTCCGTCACGGTGAGCGTCGCGCCGTCGACCTTGGCCTCGCTCGAGATCCAGCCGCAGCAGCCGTACCTGCGATTGGGCCACAGCAAGCGCCTCCGCGTCGTCGCCATCACGTCCACGGGCCAGCGCATCACGGGCCTGCCGGCGACGTACAGCTCCAGCAATACCGCCGTCGCGACGTCGACCACGGCGGGTGTCGTCACGGCCTCGGCCAACACCTCAGGCAGCTCGCAGATCATCGCGACCTACGGCACGGCGGCCGACACGGTGGACCTCACCGTCGACGCCTGCGGCGCTGCGCCTGCGGGCACCTATCCGCTCGAGCTGCGCAACGTCGGTCCCGCGCTGAGCCCGGTGGTGCAGGAGGCGTTCAACTGCGCGAAGGCGCGCATCCAGGCGGTGATTCGCCAGCCGATCTCGACGGTGACGTTCACGACGGACGTGAACACCGGCGACAACTGCTTCAACCAGACGGTCACGGCCGGCACCACGACGACGGGCCTCATCATCTTCATGCGCGTCGCGACGATCGACGGCGTGGGCGCGGTGCTTGGCCGCGCGGGTCCGTGCTCCGTGCGCTCGACCAGCCGCCTCGCGGTCCTCGGCCTGATGGAGTTCGACGAAGCCGACCTCGCCAACATGGCGAACAACGGCACGCTGCTGCCGGTGATCCTGCACGAGATGCTGCACGTGATCGGCCTCGGCTCCACCTGGCGCGATCCGCTGATCCCGAACATCTACACCGGTGACACCGGCGACCCGGGCTTCCTCGGCGAGCGCGCGACGCGCGCCTGCCGCGAAGAGCACGGCGGCGTGCTGACCTGCGCCGTGCAGGTGCCGGTCGAGAACTGCGTCGGCATCCCCGGTTGCGGGGCGGGCACGCAGTACGGCCACTGGCGCGAGCTGGTGTTCGACAGCGAGCTGATGACGGGCTACATCGATCCGCCGCGTCCCGCCTTCTCGCGCATGTCGATGTCCGCGCTCGGCGACCTCGGCTACACCGTGGACGTGGAGCAGGCGGAAGACTACACGATGCCGTCGCCGACGCTGCGACAGGCGGGCGTGTTGAATCCGCAGAACCTGCGCCTCGGCCTGCAACTGCCGGCGCCGGTGCTGCCGACCCAAACGATCGACGCTCAGGGCCGCGTGCGGCCCATCCTGCGCTGACGTTGGCCGCGCCCCAGCCGCCGGTCACTCCGGTCCCGCCTGTTGCGCCTCGCCTCCCCGTGGAGCTCGTGCTCCACGGGGAGCGTCGCGTCGATGACTACGCGTACTTCCGCGATCGCGAGCATCCGGAGACGCTGCCATACCTCGAACGCGAGAATGCGTACACCGAGGCGATGACGGCGCACACGAAGCCGCTCGAGGATACGCTCTACACCGAGATCGTCGCGCGCATCAAGGAAGACGACGATTCCGTGCCGGTGAAGGACGGCAACTGGTTCTACCAGTCGCGCAGCTTCAAGGGCAAACAGTACCCGGTGCACCTGCGCCGCCGCGGCTCCGTGGACGCGCCGGAGGAAGTCATCCTCGACGAGAACGCCGAGGCCGAGGGCTTGGCGTACTACGAGCTCGGGGGCATGGCCGTCTCGCCCGACGGCAACTGGCTCGCCGTGCTGGAAGATCGGAACGGTTACGAGGACTTCGCACTGCGTATCCGTGACCTGCGCAGCGGCGCCTGGTTGCCGGATAGTATCGAGAAGGTCAGTTGGGGGCTCGCCTGGGCCAGCGACAACCGCACGCTGTTTTACGTGACTTTCGACGCCGCCAAGCGCGGCGATGCCGTGTGGCGGCACGAAGTCGGCACGCCGCGCGAGCAGGATGTGCGCATCTTCCACGAGCCTGACGTCACGTTCAACGTGAACGTGGCGCGGTCGCGCAGCGGCGAATGGCTGGTGCTGGGCAGCTCGTCGTTCACGTCGTCGGAGTATTACGTGATTCCGGCCAGCGCGCCGACGGCGGCGCCGCGTCTCGTGGCCGCGCGAGCGCCCGACCTCGAGTACGATGTGATCCCGGGCGAGGGCTGGTTCTACATCCTCACCAATCGCGATGCCCGCAACTTCCAGGTGATGCGGGCGCCCTTCGATGCGCCGGGGCAGTGGCAGCCGTGGTTGCCAGCGCGCGCCGATGTGTTCGTGGAGGACGTGATGGCCTTCAAGCGCCGCGTCGTCGTGACCGAGCGGCGCGAGGGCCTGCGCAAGCTGGTCGTGCACGATGTCGCTAGCGGCGGCGCACACGACGTGGAGTTCCCCGAGTCCGCCTACGGCGTGTTCCCCACGGGCAATCCGGAGTTCGACACCGACACGCTGCGCTTCATGTACAGCTCGCCGGTGACCCCGAACTCGGTGTTCGACTACCGCATGGACACGCGGACGCGCGAACTCAAGAAGCGCGACGAAGTGCTCGGCGGCTATGACGCGACGCGCTACGCGGTGGAGCGCACGCTGGCCACGGCCCGCGACGGTACGCGGGTGCCGGTGTCGATGGTGTATCGCAAGGACCTGCCGCGCGACGGCTCGCGCCCACTGCTGCTCTATGCCTACGGCTCCTACGGCTACACGCTGGAGCCGACGTTCAGCTCGGCGCGCTTCTCGCTGATCGACCGCGGCGTCACCTACGCGATCGCGCATATCCGGGGTGGCCAGGAGATGGGGCGGCAGTGGTACGACGACGGCAAGATGATGAAGAAGATGAACACCTTCACCGACTTCATCGACGTGGCCGAGCATCTCGTGCGCGAGCGCTACAGCTCGGCGGACCGCATCGTGGCCCACGGCGGCAGCGCCGGTGGCCTATTGATGGGCGTGGTGGCGAACCTGCGGCCGGATCTGTTCCGTGCGATCGTCGCGGATGTGCCTTTCGTGGACGTGATCAATACGATGCTCGATGCGAGCATCCCGCTCACCGCGCAGGAATGGCTGCAGTGGGGCAATCCGCAGGTGGAGGCGGAGTACCGCTACATCCGCCAGTACTCGCCTTACGACAATGTGAAGGCGCAGGCGTATCCGGCGATGCTGGTGATCAGCGGCCTCTACGACCCACGCGTGGCCTACTGGGAGCCGACGAAGTGGGTGGCCAAGCTGCGGGCGCTGAAGACCGACACGAACGTGTTGCTGCTCAAGATGCAGATGACCGCCGGCCACGGCGGTGGATCGGGGCGCTACGAGCAGTATCGTGAGGCGGCGTTCCGGTATGCGTTCATGCTCGATCAGCTGGGCATCACGCAGTAGCTGCCACTGCTTTCACCACGAAGGCCCGATGGAACGGCAACTGATGCCACGGCAACTGATGCCACGGAGGCACAGCGGCACAGAGGTTGCACAGAGCACGACAAGGGCAAAGGCTTTGGGGGTCCGCGCAGATGTGTCGGCGCGGACCCCCAAGGTCTTTGTAGTGCTGTTCTCCGTGAAGAACTCCGTGTCTCCGTGCCTCCGTGGCAAAGTAGTTCGCAGTTCTTCGTGTGCTTCGTACCTTCGTGGTGAATGTAGCTCTTACGGAGCGCGATAAACCGCGCGGCCGCCGAGCATGGTGAGCACGGGCTTGGCCCGCAGCAGCGCCTGCGGATCGCGCACGAGGATGTCCTCGCTGAGCACCACGAGGTCGGCATAGTACCCCGGCGCCAGCACGCCGAGCTCGTGCTCGCGATGCGCTGCATACGCCGAGCCCCAGGTGTAGAAGCGCAGCGCGCGCTCCACGCTGATGCGCTGCTCCGGCACCCAGCCGCCGCGTGGTGTCCCGTCCGGGAGTTGTCGTGTCACCGCCGTGTAGATGCCCAGCAGCGGGTCCATGGGGAACACCGGATAGTCAGAGCCGAAGGCCTGGATCGCCCCCGCGTCATCGAGCGCCTTGAAAGGCATGGCGCGGCGTTCGCGGCTGGGGCCGAGCAGTGGGACGTAGTTCTGCAGGGCCGTGGCATCCGGCGTGGCGAAGATCGCCTGCGTGCTGGCGATCACGTCGAGCTGCTTGAAGCGCGGGATGTCAGTGGGGTGCGGGACTTCGAGATGCTCGATGCGTCCGCGACGGTCGCGCGGGCCATTGCGTACGGCCACGGAGTCGAAGGCATCGAGTGCCATGCGGATCGCGCGGTCGCCGATGGCGTGGAGCTCGACCTGCAGGCCGGCGCGGTCGTAGCGCGCGATTGTGTTCACCAGCGGCGTGAGCTCCCACATGGGGAGTCCGCTGCTCGTGCTGCCGGCATAGGGCTCGAGCATGGCCGCCGTGCCGGCGTCCACCGTGCCGTCGAGCATGCCCTTGGCGATGCCGAAGCGCAGGTAGGGGCCGGTCTCGCGCTGCGCGCGTGCCGCGTAGGCGGCGAGCACGGAGTCCGTGGCCGCTTCGGTGAAGGGCACCGCGATGCGGAAGCGCAGGCGCATCGAGTCTTCGGCGATGGTGCGGGCGAAGGCGGAGTCTTCGGTGGCACTGGTCGCACCCGCCATCTGCACGGCGGTGAGTCCGAGAGCCGAGGCACGCTGCATCTGTTCACGCAGCGCGCGATACACCTCGAGTTCGCTGGGGGCAGGGAGCAGGCGGCGCACGAGGCCCATCGCCGCCTCTTGGAGCAAACCCGTCGGCGCACCGTTGGCCTCGCGAACGATCACGCCGTCGGCGGGGTCGCGCGTCTCGGCACTGACGGCCGCCAAGCGCAGGGCCGTGGCGTTGGCGAGTGCCTGGTGTCCGTCGCGATCGGTGATCAGCACGGGACGATCGGGGAACGCGGCATCGAGATACTGCCGGTGCGCCGTGTTCCGCGGGAACATGTCCGGCGTCCAGCCGCGTCCCGTGATCCAGGCATCCGCTGGCATCTCGGAGGCGAAGGCCTTCAGTCGATTGACGACCTCGGCGGCATCTTTCGCGCCGACGAGGTCCGCCGTGCGCCGCGTGGGGAAGTGCCAGTGCGCGTCGTGCAATCCCGGAATCACACGACGGCCCTGCATATCCTCCACGGTGGTGCTGTCGCCGGCGAGCGCGAGAATCTCCGCGTCGCTGCCGACGGCGATGATGCGTTCGCCGCGGATGGCGATCGCCGTGGCGCTCGGGCGCAGCGAGTCGCCGGTCCAAACGCTCGCGTTATGGAGGATCGCATCGGGTGGGGCCTCGCGCGTACAGGCGAGGCCCCCCACGAGGCAGCCAACAAGTGCCGCGATGAACAGCCGCCGCATCACATGATCGGCGCAGGTTGCTTCGGCGCCGGCAGCAGGATGGTCGGCAGTCCGTTGCGGCTCAGGAAGGCGTTGAAGGCGGCGAGCTCCGTGGCTTCGAAGTGCTCCAACTGCGCGCGCAGGGCACGCCACATCACCTCGACGTCGTTGAGTCGCGTGCGTGCCGATGCGGTGATCTCCGGATGGTCTTCGACTTCGCCGAGGAGGAAGCCGAACTGCCCGTTGATGCCGTTGGCGTAGTTGATGATGTCCTGGCCGTTGCCGGCCTTGGTGGTGAGCCGCGGCTCGAGGCGATCCGTACCGCCGGTGACGCGGCCGCCGAGCAGCTTCACGGAATCGGCCTGCGCGTGCGAGGCGCTGCGGCTGACGATGCCCTGTGCCTGCGTGCGGATGTCGCGCAGGCGCAGCACGTAGTCGTGGATCTCGCCGATGCGCGCGTTGAGCGTACGCGCAACGGAGTCACGGACGACGACGGCGCGCGGATCGGCCGGCGGACCGAGGCGCGGGTCGCGCATCACGTCGACGGGCTGCGTGAGCACGCGCTCGCCGACGCTGAGGCGTGCGGTGTAGCGCCCCGGCATGACGCGCGGGCCCGCGCCGCCCGGCGGTGCGCCGAAGAGCACGACGTTCGGCAGCGCGGTCGGGCCTTCGTGGCGCAGGTCCCAGGCATGGCGGTTGAGTCCGTTGCGCACGGCGAGACGCGCGCGACCGGTGGTGTCCGAGACGTAGCGACGGACCAACGCGCCCTTGTCGTCGAGGATCTCCAGCGTGACCCGCTGCGTGCTGTCGCTGCGCGTGACGGTGAAGTCAAGGATGGCGCCTGCCGGCGGGTTCGCGCCGACGCGCGCGGCTCCTGCGCCGCCGCCGAAGCCACCGCCAGCCGGCGTGAGATATGCCGTGCGCGGACGGAACAGGTGTGCCGCTGCCGCGGCGACGTCCGCCGAACGCTGCTGCAGCGGCGAGATGTTGTCGAGAATCCAGAAGGCGCGGCCTTCCGTCGCGGCGACGAGATCGCCCGTGCTCGCATCGAGGTCCGTCACCGGCACCTTGGGCAAGCGCGTGAAGGGCTGCCAGCGCGCGCCGTTGTCGAGCGAGAAGTAGGCGCCCGTCTCGGTGCCGGCGTAGAGCAGGCCACGACGCGTCGGATCTTCACGCACGACGCGCACCGGTTCGTTGGCCCGCAGGCCATCGACCAGCCGCGTCCATGTGCGCCCGGCATCGGTGGAGCGGAAGATGTGCGGCGTGTTGTCGCCCACCCGATCCTTCCGGAACGCGATGTACACCGTGTTCGGATCATGCGGCGAGACTTCGATCTCGTTGACGAGGCCATCGCCAGCCACGGCCGGCGTGATGTTCGTCCAGGTGGCCCCGGCATCGCCGCTGCGCTGGATCAGGCCATCGTCCGTGCCCACGTACAGCACGTTCTTGTCGTGCGGCGACTCGGCGATCACGACGATCGTCGCATAGACCTCGCCACCCGCGCCTTCGTTGGTGATCGGACCGCCGCCCCAGCCCTGGCGCGCGCGATCGTTCTTCGTGAGGTCGGGCGAGATCTCCGCCCAGGTCGTGCCACGGTCGCTGGTGCGGAACAGGCGATTGCCGCCGTAGTAGATCGTGCGCTCGTCATGCTGCGAGACGAGGATCGGCGCCGTCCAGTTGAAGCGGTAGCGCGTGCTGTCCGTGCGCTCGGTGAGGTTCATCGCCGGATACACCATGATCGCGCGCGTCAGGCCCGTCTCGGTGTCGAGCTCGTTGATGAGACCCTGATAGCAGCCACCGTAGACGTAGCGGCCGCTCTTGCCCACGCCGATGTTGGCGCTCTCGCAGCCAGCGCTCTCTTCCCAGTCGCGAATGCCGATGCTGCCGCCGTCGGTGCGGCTGGCGATGGACACCGAGGAGTTGTCCTGCTGGCCCGAGTACAGGCGATACGGGAACTGCTGGTCCACCGAGACATGGTAGAACTGCGCCGTCGGCTGGTTGTCCTGCGAACTCCAGCTCTTGCCGCCGTCGAGCGAGATGCTCGCGCCGCCGTCGTTGCCGTTGATCATGCGCGACGGCTCGTTCGGGTCGATCCACAGCGCATGATTGTCGCCGTGCGTGGCCTGCACCGTCTGGAAGGTCGCGCCGCCGTCGATCGAGCGAAGCACGGGTGCATTCAGCACCCACACCACATTCTCGTTCTTCGGGTCGGCGATCGTCTTCATGTAGTACCACGAGCGCGTCTGGATCAGGCGATCGCTCGAGAGGCGGCGCCAGCTGCGGCCCGCGTCGTCGGAGCGATACAGGCCGCCGTTCTCGGCTTCGACGATGGCGAACACACGATCCGGATTCGCCGGCGAGACGCTGACGCCGATCTTGCCCATCAGCGAGGGCAGGCCATTCGTCAGGCGCGTCCAGGTGTCGCCGCCGTCGGTGGACTTCCAGATGCCGGAGCCCGCGCCGCCCGAGCGCACATACCACGGCTGCCGCTGATGGTCCCAGAAGGCCGCGTAGAGAATGCGCGGATTGCTGGCGTCCATCGAGAGGTCGCTGGCGCCGCTGGTCGGGTTCTGCCCGCGCAGCACCAGCTGCCAAGTCGCGCCACCGTCGCGCGAGCGATAAATGCCGCGGTCGGTCGAGCCCTGCCAGCGGTCACCCTGCGCGGCCACGTAGACGACGTTGGGATCCTGCGGATGCACGCGCACGGCGGAGATCTGCCGCGTGGTCTCGAGGCCGATGTGCGTCCACGTGCGCCCGAAGTCCGTGCTCTTGTACATGCCATCGCCGTACGACGACGACTGTCCGCGAATCGCGTGCTCGCCCGTGCCCACGTAGATCACGTTCTGGTCGGAGGCGGCGACGGCGATCGCACCGATCGTGCTCGTGCGGAAGAATCCGTCGGAGATGTTGCGCCAGCTGATGCCGGCGTCGTCCGTGCGCCAGAGTCCGCCGCCCGTGTAGCCCGCGAAGTAGGTCAGCGGCATGCCGGGCACGCCGCTCACCGCGACGGAACGACCGCCGCGCGAGGGGCCGATGTTTCGCCAGGGCATGGCCGCGTAATCGGCGAGCGAGGAATCAGCGGGAGTCGCGGACGTCGCGGGTGCGGCGGCACGGCCGCGCGATTGCGCGTCAGCAGGGGTCGCGGAAGATCCAAGCGCGAACAGGGCCGCGAGGCCCAACACGGACAGCGTGCGCATGCGATGGTGGGGCGAAAAGGTGTGCCTAACGTGTCCCTAACGTGTCCCTAGAGATTCGCCCCGCACCCGCCGAATCGCAATCGCCGCGCGGCCTCCGAATGAGACCGCGCGGCGATGATCCTCCCTGCGCGGATTACTGTCGCTGCAGCCGCACGCCGCCCGAGCCCGTGGACACGCGGATCTGCCCGTCGGCGCCCGTCCCGATGCGGCCGCGCAGTTCGTTGCGCCGCACCTGGTCCATGGTGACCGGGAAGTCCGTCGAGATGCCACCCGAGCCCGTGCGCACATCCAGCTCCACGTTCGGATCGCGCGGCAGCCCCAGCGTCACGCTGCCCGAACCCGTGCGGGCCGTGAGGTCGCGCGGCACGCGCGCGAAGCGCAGCTGCACCGAGCCAGAGCCCGTGGAGGCGCGCACGTCGCTGCCGGTCATCGATTCCAAGCGAATGCTGCCAGAGCCGGTGCTCAAGTCCACACGCTCGGCGCGCAGGTCGCGGCCTTCGATTGAACCGGATCCCGTGCTGGCGCGCAGCTCTGCGCCACGCACATTGATCAGCTCCACGCTACCCGAGCCGGTCGAGGCTTGGATGCGCTCGCCTTCGACGTCCTCGAGTTCGACGCGGCCCGAGCCCGTGCGCGCCATCAGACGGCCCTTGCTACCACGCGCCCGTACCGTCGAGGCCATCGTGCGCAGCTCGAGCTCGCCATTCACGTTGCCGACTTCGATCGACCCGACACCGACGTTGAGCGCCAGGCGCTGTCCCTGCGGCAGCGAGATGCGCAGGTCGGCATGCGCCTCGAGCCCGCCACCCGAGCTGCTGATGCGCACGCGACGGCCGTCGCGTGCGTCGTCCCAGCCGCCGGAGAACGTACCATCCTCGCTCACCTGCAGCGTGGTGTTATAGCTGTGCGAGTCCTCGCGGCCGCGATACACGATCTCGCGCGACGGATACTTGACGACCATGCGCCCGCCCGACGCTTCGACGGTGAGCCGCGCGCCGTCATCGCCGCCGCGAATCAGCTCGACGACCACCTCGCGCCCGGTGCCGGCGACGACCTCGGCGCGGCCGGCGAGGTTCCAGATCGCAACGCGCTCGCCACTCAGCACGTGGCGCTCGGCGGATTGCGCGTCGACAACGGTCGCGGTGCCGGTCGCGGCCGTCACGAGGACGAAGAGGGCAGGGACGAAGCGGGACATGGAGATCTCGGAGACTGAGGGTGAATCGTTGGGCTCGTCAGGAACTCAGACAGGCCCCGAGTCCGTTCGGTTTGAAGCGTCAATGAGTTTCGTGCTTCCCCTGGATTGCCCTCTAGATTGCCCTCCATGCTCGCCCCGCTCGCCGTCCTGCAGGCCAGCCTCGCCGTGACCCTGCTGCGCCGCTTGAGCGGCGGGCGCACGCGGCGGCCGCCGGAGGCGCCGCTGCCGGGCGGACTCCCCGACGAATCGAGCAGCTCTGCGGCGTCGCCCGGCCTCACGATCGTCGTGGCTGCGCTCAACGAGGCGCATCGCATCGGGCCGTGCCTGCGCGGCCTGACGGCCCAAGGC
The DNA here is from genome assembly GCA_013822285.1 of Gemmatimonas sp. Classification (GTDB taxonomy): domain Bacteria; phylum Gemmatimonadota; class Gemmatimonadetes; order Gemmatimonadales; family Gemmatimonadaceae; genus Pseudogemmatithrix. The sequence goes on along the minus strand of PNKF01000038.1, from coordinate 1,802 downwards.
GAGCCCGTACGCGAGATCTTGGTCGTCGACTCGGGCTCCACCGACGGCACGCGCGAGCTCGTGCAGGCCGCCGCCGCGCTGGACCCGCGCATCCGTTTGCTCACCGACCCGCCGCTGCCCAAGAGCTGGATCGGCAAGGCCTGGGCCCTGCAGTTCGGCACGGAGCAGGCGACGCAGCCTTGGGTGCTGGGCATGGATGCCGACACGGAAGCCGAGCCGGGCTGCGCGGCGGCGGTGCTCGCATCGGCGCTGCGCGAGGGCTTCGACGTCGTGAGCTTCGCGCCGCGATTCGACGGGCAGACGGCGGCTGAGCGCTGGCTGCAGCCCGCGTTGTTGGTGACGCTGATCTACCGCAGCGGGGTGGTGGGCGACCCGCGCGTGAAGCCGGATCGTGTGATCGCCAACGGGCAGTGCTTCCTCGCGAAGCGTGAGACGATTCTCTCGCACGGTGGCTACACGCCGGTGAGGGATTCCTTCGCCGAGGATGTGAGCCTCGTGCGGCACCTCGCCAAGCGCGGCGTGGCGGTGGGATTCCTCGACGGTTCGCGGCTCTACCGCGTGCGCTCCTACAGCGGCGTCGCGCAGATGTGGCGCGAGTGGGGCCGCTCGCTGGATCTCAAGGACGCGACGACCAAGTCGCGGCAGGCGCTCGACACGCTCTTCGTCGTACTCGCGCAGGGGCTCTGGTGGCCGGCGGTCGTGGCGCTGTGGTTCGCATGGCCGACGCTCGAGCCCTCGCTGTGGCGGACTCTTCTCGCGGCGAGCAGCGGGGTGCTGGTCGGTGTGCGATGGTTGCTCCTGTTCGGCATCGCGCCGAGCTATGAGCGGCGTGGCGTCAGCTGGTGGCTTTCGCCGCTGGCTGATCCCCTCGCGGCGTTGCGGCTCGTGATCAGCACGCTGCGCCGGCCGAAGCGCTGGAGGACGCGAACCTATGATTCCGCGCCGGCGACGTGAACGACTTTGCCACAGAGGCACAGAGGCACGGAGGATTGCGCTGGTGCGACAACTGCAAAATGCCTTGGGGGTCCGCACCGAATATCCGGTGCGGACCCCCAAGGCATTTGCGGAGGCTTGGCCGATCCATCGGTGAGGCACGCAAGGCTCCGTGCCTCTGTGCCTCCGTGGCAAAGCAGGTTAAACCTGCTTCACCTCAGCAACCAGCTTCACGAGCGTATCCTTGGCATTGCCGAAGAGCATCTGCGTCTTGTCGCCATAGAACAGCTCATTCTCGATGCCCGCGAAGCCCGCGCTCATGCCGCGCTTCATGACGATGCAGCGCTTGGCGTAGTCGGCATTGAGGATCGGCATGCCATAGATCGGCGACGAGGTATCGGTGCGCGCCGCTGGGTTCACGACGTCGTTCGCGCCGATCACCAAGCAGACGTCCGTGCGCTCGAACTCGCCATTGATCTCGTCCATGTCCACGAGCTTGTCGTAGGGCACGTTCGACTCGGCCAAGAGCACGTTCATGTGGCCCGGCATACGACCGGCCACCGGGTGAATGGCGAACTTCACCGTGCCGCCGCGCTTCTCGATCAGTTCCATCAACTCGCGCACCTGGTGCTGCGCCTGCGCCACCGCGAGGCCGTAGCCCGGGACGACGATGACGCTCTGCGCATAGGCCAACTGCAGCGCGGCTTCTTCGATGTTCGTCTCCTTCACCGTCAGGCCCGCGGCGCTCTTGCCCGAGCCGCCGCTCGCCTGGCCGAAGGCGCCGAAGAGCACGTTCGTCAGCGAGCGGTTCATCGCCTTGCACATGATCTGCGAGAGGATGATGCCCGAGCTGCCGACGAGGGCGCCGG
>PNKF01000037.1 GCA_013822285.1 Gemmatimonas sp. | reverse complement strand
ATTCCCCGATGAATCCCGATGCGGAGCCATCCGTGCCACGCTAGCTTCCGGCGATGCACGTCTCTTTCGCCCTTTTCGCGGATTCCGCGAACATTTCCCAGGAAGGCAAGCTCAACATCCTGGGCGTCTTCGACGCGCTGCAGGTCGCGGCGCTCCCCGCCGTGCATCCGCGGGCTACGATGGTCGTGCGGCTCAAGGCCCTGCCCGACGACATCGGCCGGCACACGCTGGGCTTCACCTGGCTCGGGCCCGAGGGCGAGGAGATGTGGTCGTCGTCAGGCCAGCTCGACGTCGGCGCGCCGCCGCCGGGCGCCACGGAGCTCGACGTCCCGGTGATTGCGGCGATCGACCTGCCGATCCAGCACTCGGGCACGCACGTGATGCGCATCGTGCTCGACGGTGACGTCTGCGCGGAACTGCTGCTGCACGTGCGGGCGGGCGCGCCGGTGATGCCGGCGGCCGGAATGGTCAGCTAAGACCCGGAACCCCATCGCGGCCGACGGCGAGCCGCACGGCACGTTCGATGGCCTGTTCCAAGGCCTGACGCGCGAGCTGCTCCGCCTGCGCGGCCGAGCCTTTCGGCCCGTCCAGTGGCGCCAGCGCGAAGACCACATCGCCGTCGGCCAGAGTCCCGGCCGGCGTGATGCGCGAGAGCAGTCCCGTGCCGGCGCTGCGCGCCACCGCCTGCAGCGCAAGGCGAGAGAGCGCGCAATCCACAGCGACGACGCACAGCGTGGTGTTGGTGCCGGCGGTGAATCCGCCCTGTGGCGCGCCGCTGGCCACGGCACGCACCGTGTCTACGAAGCTGCCGTCCTCGAGGCGTGCGCCGGCGATGATCCTGCCCTGCGCATCGCGCACATCACCGAAGGCATTCACGACGGCAATCGCTGCCGCGGCGCAGCCGTGGCCTTCGACCACCGCGATGCCGAGTCCGCCCTTCATGGCGCCGGCAGCGCCACGCAGTTTGCCCACCGTGGCACCGGTGCCCGCGCCGACGCAGCCCTCGGCGATGCCACTGCTGCGCGCCGTCTCGCAGGCCTCGTAGGCCATCTGCGGCGTGGGGCGCGCATCGAAGCGTCCGAGCGGCAGCAGATCGAAGATCACTGCGGCGGGCACAATCGGCACCACGCCGGCGCCGACGTTGAATCCACGCCCCCGCTCTTCCATCCAACGCATCACACCCGCGGCGGCATCGAGTCCGTAGGCGGATCCACCGGTCAGCAGGATGGCATCGACGCGCTCGACCAAGTGGCCTGGCTCGAGCAGCGCGGTCTCACGCGTGCCGGTGGCGCGGCCCAGTACGGCAGCGGCGGCCCGGTGTGCACTGCTGATGCCGCGCACGACGGTGCAACCGGTCGCGCCCTCCGCGTCCGTCGCGTGGCCGACGGCCAGCCCGAAACGCTCCAGCGACGGCGCCTGCGATGCAGCGCTCACGCGTCCTCTTCGGCGTCCTTGGCGTCCTCGGCGGCCTGGCAGCTGGCGCAGAGCGTGACGCCCTTCATGGCGCAGATCTGGCAGATGAAGGTGCCGCAGGACTCGCAGGGATAGCCCTCGCTCGCACGCTCCTGCTTGCCGCAGGCCCGGCAGACCATCGCATCGCGTTCGGACATGGCGATCCTCCTACTTCGGACGGTCGGACAGCTCGTACTCGCGAATCTTCTTGATCAAGGTCGCGCGCGAGATGCCGAGTTCCTTGACGGCGTGCGTGCGATTGTGCGCATGCGCGCGCAGGGTGCGGTCGATGTGCGCGCGCTCGACCTCGGCCAGCGACTTCGGCTCGTGGTGCGAGACGTCACCGCCGCTGGCATTCGAGACTTCACGCGGCAGATGCAGCACATCCACGGCCGGCAACCCGCGCGCCATGAGCATCGCGCGCTCCAGCACGTTGCGTAGCTCGCGGATGTTGCCGGGCCAGTTGTAGCGCAGGATGGCGTCGAGGGCTTCGTCGGTCAGTGCCGTCGGCGCGCCGGGCAGCGAGGACAGCAAGGCGTCCTGCACGGCCGCAATCAGCTCGAGCAGGTCCTCGCGGGTGCGCTGACGCAGCGGCGGCAGGTGGATCGGCATCACCGCGAGGCGGTAGTAGAGATCCTCGCGGAATCGGCCAGCGGCAACAGCCGCCTGAAGATCGACCGACGAGGCCGCGATCACGCGCACGTTCGGCGTGATCTCCTCGCGGCCCCCGACCCGACGGAAGCCCTTGCCCTCGAGCACACGCACCAGCTTGGGCTGCAGCGTGGGATCGAGGTCGGCGATCTCGTCGAGGAAGATCGTGCCGCCATCGGCGATCTCGAAGGCGCCCGCACGCGTGACGCCGTACTCGCTGCCCGCCTCGACGCCGAACAGCTCGCTGTCCAGCGACTCGGGGCGCAGCGTGGCGCAGTTCACTTCCACGAACGGCTTGTTGGCCCGGGGGCTCTGCGCATGCAACAACTCAGCCACGCGTCCCTTGCCCGCCCCGCTTTCGCCGAGGATGAGCGCGGTGGTGCGATCGGAGGCCGCCAGCAGCTGCAACTGCGCCTGCAGTTCGCGCATCGGCGGCGTGGAGCCAAACACCAAGCCCTTCTCGGCGCCGCGCTTGTCGCTGAGCCAGCGGCTGAGGCGACGCAGCTGTGCCTTCTCGAGAGCGCGCTCGGCGGCCGCCTTGAGGTGGCTGAGATCGACGGGCTTCGTCAGGAAGTTCTCGGCGCCCTTGTGCAGGGCGTCCACCGCCATCGGCACGTCGCCGTAGGCGGTGACCATGATGACGACCGGATTGTGCTCCCGGATGGCGGCGAGGACGTCGAAGCCGGTCATGTCGGGCAGGCGGACGTCGAGCAACACCAGGTCTGGACGCAGCCGTTCGTACGCGGCGATGCCGTCGGCGCCGGTGTAGGCCTCGGCGACGGTGTGCTGGCCATCGTGGCGGAAGAACATCGCGAACGCAGTCGCGATGGCCACTTCGTCGTCGATGATCAGGATGCTGGCCATTGCTCAGGTCGAGGGGGGCACGGGCGGCTTGACGATCGGGAGCGACAGCTCGAAGGTCGCGCCCTTTCCGGGTTCCGACTGCACGCGAATCGTGCCGCCGTGGTCCCGAACGATACCATCGGCGATGGAGAGGCCAAGGCCCGTCCCACTGCCGCGCGGCTTCGTTGTGTAGAACGGGTTGAAGATGTGCGGGAAGTGCTCTGGCGCAATACCGGGGCCCGAATCCGCGACGGTGACGACGATGGTCTCCTCCTCGCGACGCGAGGCGACGCGGATGCGGCGCGCCCCGCCGTGCTGCACCACCGCCTGTTCGGCGTTGCCCAGCAGGTTCAGGAAGGCCTGCTGCAGCTGGAAGGGATCGGCCCAGGTGTGCGGGAGGCTGCGGTCGAGCTCCACCTGCAGGTCGATCTCCTGGACGCGGAGGGGATAGCGCCGCAACTCGAGGGTATCCTCGATGACGGCGTTGATGTCCGTCTCGAGACGCTCCGCAGGGTTCTGCCTGGCGAAGGTCAGCAGCTTGTTGACGATACGCGAGGCACGGCGCACCTCGCTGGCGACGGTTGCGGCGCACTCGCGGGTCTCGGCGGGCAGCGCAGGCTCCTGCTCGAGGAGTTGCACGTTGCTGAGGATGGTCTGCAGCGGCACGTTCATCTCGTGGACGACGCCGCCCACCAGCTCGCCGAGCGCGACAAGCTTCTCGCGACGCACGATCTGTTCCTGCAAGTTGCGTTCGTCGGTGACGTCGCGGGCGACAGCGAGCACCCCCGTCACGCGGCCCTCTTCAAGCAGCGGCGTGGCGAGCACCGCGGCGATGCGCTGTGCGCCGTCGGGCCGCGTGAAGCGCACCTCGCGGCGCTGGCGCTCGCCCCCGAGCGTGGCCGCGAAGAGCCGCCAGAGGTCGGCGCGCTCAGACGGACGCAGGATCTCGACGAAGTTCGTGCCAATGAGCACGCTGCGCGACTTGCCACTCACCTTCTCGAGGGCGCGATTCACCGAGGTGAAGCGGCCGTCCTCGTCGATGGTGGCGATGGCGTCCTCGGCGGAGTCGACGAGGCGGGTGTGCGTGGCCTCGAGGCGTTCGAAGGCGACGCTGCGCGTGCGCTCGTCCGTGAGGTCGCGCACCACGCCGAGGATGCCGGTGACCGTGCCGCGCGTCGTGATTGGGCTGTTGGCGACGGAGACCAGCCGGCGCGAGCCATCGCTGCGCAGGATATGGCACTCGTAGCGCTCGCGCTTGCCACCGAGCACGGCGCGGAAGTGGCCCGCCACGGCGGACTGATCTTCCGGCGCGATGAGCGGAATCGCGCTGCGGCCCAACATGTCGCCGCGCGAGCGGCCGGCGAGCTCGAGAGTCGCGGGATTGACGGACGTGAACAGTCCGCGCCGATCGACCGTCCAGATGGCGTCCGTCGCGACATCGGCGAGATCGCGGAATCGCGCGTTGGCCGCGGCGACTTCATCGCGCGCCCGCGCTTCATCCGTGAAGTCGGTGAGCGAGACGACGAGCCCGCTCACCAGTCCGTGTTCACGGATCGGGATGAGACTGAGGTTGAGTCGCCGCGGGTCGCCGTCCTGCCGCACCACCGTGCACTGGGCACGCACGGCGTCGCCAGCAGCGGCGCGCTGCACGTACGCTCGGAGCTGCTCCTGCTCCTCGCGAGCCACAAGGTCGGCCAAACGCTGGTCGCGCAGCGTGCGTCGATGCGAGAACAGCTGCTGCGCGGCCTCGTTGGCATACTCGATGACGCCGCCGATGGTGGTGACGAGGATGCCGTCCGTCACCGACTGCATCACCAGGCGATGCTGTTCCGCGAGGGCCAGCAAGCGCTCACGTTCGCGCCAGAGCTCCTCCAGCAGCGCAGACTGCGCGGGCGGGAGCTCCCGCAGCAGCGCCCGCAGGCGCGGCTCGAGCGTCACGTCGGGGGCCAGCCCCGCTTGGTGGAACTCCTGCATCAACGCCGATCCAGCGCGAGGTGGGGACCCAGAACGTACGGAGCGTCGGGCGCCGGGGCAAACGTTGGCCGGGGCGCGAGGAAGCGCGCCGCCGCCGGTACCACGGACGCCTCGAGTATCGGCGCCGATACCAGCTCTCCGTCGGCCTGGGCCGGGACATTCCCGACGACCTCGAGGCGAATCGACCGACCCCGACGAAAGGTCATGCGCGCGTCGGGCCGGAAATCCCGCCGCGCCATGCGCAGCGCGAGTCCGAGTCCATCGCGGAGGCCCGACGCCGCGAACAAGCAGAGATCGAGCTGGCCGTCCGTGGGCGAGATGTCCGGCCCGAGGCCGAAGCGTCCGTCCATGACGGCGCCGACGTTCGCGACCATCGCCAGCGCGACCTCGCGCTCGACGACTTCGCCATCCACCACCGCACGAACCCGAAAGGGGCGCATGCTGGGCAGCGCGAGCGCTGCACTCCACACATACGCCGCGACACCGAAACGCCGCTTGGCCTTGGGATTCGCGCCGGCGATCATCGCCGCGTCGAGCCCGAAGCCCGCGGTGAGCGAGAAGTAGCGTCCATCGCCGAGCCGTCCGAGGTCCATCGTCGCGACGGAGGCACGCGCCACCGCGCCGACGGCGCGCGACACATTGAGGGGAATGCCGAGATGTCGCGCCAACTGGTTGCCGGTACCGCCCGGCAACACCCCCACCGCATTCTCGCGCCCGACCAACGCGCCCACGACCTCCATCACGGTGCCGTCGCCGCCGAGCACGAACACCGCCTCGTCCTCCGCTTCGGCGGCGGCGATCTGCGCCGCATGCCCCGCCGCCTCCGTGCGACGCAGTCGTGGCTCGATGCCGGCAGCCGCACAGGCGGCCAGCGCCGCCGACTCGGCGGAGCGTCCACCCCGCGCCGCGGGATTCACGATGAGCAGCGGTCGACGCATGTCAGAAGCGCCAAGCACGGAACAGGTCGACACCGACCTGTCGTGGCGTCGGCACGAAGCCGCGCGCCGAATTGGACGCGTCGGAAGCGCAGAGCATCGCGCTGGTCGGCGGCTCCACACCGACCGAGGCGCTGAATCCGCGCCCGAGCAGATAGTCGAACTTCACGCCGAGTGCTTCACCGAACGACAGGGCGTTGCTGCCGCCATTCTGCGACACCAACTGGCCCACGCCGCAGAGTCCGGCGTCGAGACGCACAAAGGCGCGATCGCCCACCTGCTTGGCGCAGTTGAAGCGCGAACCCGAGAGGATGCCGCCGCCGACGTCTCGCGCGCTGCCCTGATACGCATCGAGGCCCGCCGTCGTGACCTGCGCATCGTCGCAGAGACCGCCCGCGACCTTGCTGCCGAGCACCGAGCCTAAGGAGCCCAGCACCACGCGCGCCGCGGTCGCCGACACATTGCCGTCGCGCGCGATCTCAAAACTCGGACCGCCCGTCACGAGGTAGGACACGAGATCGGAGTTCGTGACGCGCATCGAGTCCGGTGTCGAGAGTTCGGCCGTCGGCTGCCGAAGCGTGCCACCGAGATGCACCCGCACGCGCACGTCGGGCCGCACACCCTGCTCGGAGTACTGCCGCACGGTATGCAGCGCCGAGATGTTCAGTGCGGGGTTCAAGTCCGTCTCGCCGAAGAAGCGGATTTCGCCCTGCTCCACGGTGAAGGTGCGCTGCACGGGGCCGAGGTTGAGCCGATACGTGCCGCGCACGGTCTCGAGCGGACCGGAGACCGCCAGCTGCACGCGGCCGGCGTCGGGACCGCGTGTGATGCGCCCGCGGGTGACGGTGACTTGTCCGCCGAGGTTGATGTTCGCTTCGCTCGAGCGGATCCACACGTCGCCACCCATTGCGATCGGCACGTTGGCGACGTTCAGGTTCTGCAGGAACGGCGGCAATGCACGCTGCGCATTGCCGTTCTCGTTGAGCACCAGCGTGTCGAGCGAGGCGAAGCGATCGGGGCCCTGCAACGAGATCACGTCCTTCGTCGCGAGCTCCGGGATGCCGATGATGGCGCGGTCAGCCGTGAGGAAACCGCGCAATGTGGCATCGCTGAGACTGCCGGCAAGCCGCAGCTCGCCGCTGAGGTCGATCTCCGCCGTGCCGGGCTCCGCATAGACGTTGAAGCCGCGGCTGGTGGCCCGAAGATCGAGCTGCGGGTTGTCTCGATTGCGCAGGCTCATCCACCCGTTGAGGGACAGACGGCCGGCACGCGAGAATCCCGGCACCGGTGAGTTGAGCGAGACGTTGCGTACGGCGATCGAGTCGCCGAGGAAGCCGATGTCGGCCTCGACGTTGCGCCAGCGCACATCACCGAGCCCCGGCGGGTTGAGCGCACCGTTGGCGATGCGCAGGTCCCCGACGGCCGTGGGGCGGGCCCAGGTGCCACCGAGATCCAGGCCGAGGCGCATTGTGCCGCGCGCGCCACCGACGCCCGTCGTGAGCGACTGGAAGATGCCAAGGTCGACGGCATCGGCCGCGACGCGACCGTTCACGGGTCCGTCGGGCAACATCTGCACACCACGGCCGGTGAGATCAAGCTGCAGCGGCAGCGTGGCGTCGGCGACGGCTATCGGCGCACGGCGGGGGCCGAGCGCGAGATTCAGGGCCAGCCGATCGCGCTGCGCGACGATGTTCGCGGTCAGGGTGTCGACGCGCACGCCGCGGAGCAGCGCGTCGCGGAGCTGCGCGTCGGCTTCGAGCGTTGGCGCGTCGCGCGTGCCGCCGAAGCGCGCATCGAGATCGACGCGCCCGCTCTCGAGGTCGCGAAGCTGCAGCAGTTCGGCGACGTCCACCATCGGCACGTCACGCCCACTCAGTCGGAAGTTGAGCGGCCCTTCGGCCGGCAGCCCGCCGCTGGCCCGCAACTCCGATCCCCGGCTGGCGGCAAGCACCATGGTGTCCACCAGAAAGCCGCCCCGTGACACGAAGACTCGGGCCGGCTGCTGCAGGCGCCAAGCATGCAGCGCCGTGCGCAACGCGAGCGAGTCGGTGCGCAGCGTCGTCGTGTCATTGCGCAGCGAGACCATGCCTCCGAAGGCAAGCTGCGTGCCGGCGGGTCCCGCCGCACGCAACGCGATGCCGGCGGGCTCGCGGCCGGCGAGCTGGGCATCCGCAAGCAAGGACACCAACCCCAAACCACCGAGGGTGAGCGTGTCTCCGCGGAGCGTGACCGTCCCGCCCGGCGCAGCGGGCAGTCCGGTGAGTGCCGCATCGAACTGCGCGGCGGTTGCGCGATTGCCATCGTAGAACAAACCGGCGGCGGTCGTCGTCACGTCCGCCGCGAAACCGCGCACCCAGCCGTGCAGTCGCGCATTCAGCAACGCGCTGCCCGCCAGCGAGTCTCCGACGGGCCGATTGAGCAGCGGACGCAATCCCCCGAGTGAATCGAGCCGGATGCGCAGCCGCAGCGTATCCGACATCTCTTCAGCGAGGCCGAGGGCACCCGCAGCGGCGACGTCGGCGGCGGAGGTCTCGAGTGCCAGCGTGTCGAGCCGCGCCAAGCCATCGGCGAAAGTCAGGCGGGCGCGCCCGGCAAAGATGCGCACGCCATCGAGCATGGAACGCTCGATATCGAGGTCCGCCGAGCCGATGAGATCCGCCAGCGACTCGAAGCCGATCTCGCCACGCAGCGACGCCGTGAGTTCGCCGGTCGGGACCTTCGGGTTCTCGAAGAGCGCACGCGGATCCAGCGCCTCCGTGCGGAGCTCGCCCATCACGCGATAATTCGGCAGCGCGTTGTCGAGCCGCATGTCCGTGATGATGAGGCCCGCCGGTCCCGTGAGCGTCGTCGCGATCGTGAGGTCGTCCGACGTCCCGCTGCTGCGGAGTGGACCGCGGTATTCGCCACGCAGGGTCAGCGCCGGGAAGGACTGGGCGAGCGCGGTGAACGAAATCGGCAGCGCCTCACCATCGAGATCCCAATGCAGCGGCGAGGCGGCGTCCCAGCGCACGCGAGCGTTGCCGACCAGCCGCGACGCCGGTGCTTCGCCATCCACGAGCGTGAGGTCGGCGTTGCTCAAGCGCAGATCGCCCCACGCGGAGTCGAGCACGGCGCGACCGCTCATCACGCCGTTCAACTTGGGCAGCGTCGGTTCCCAGGCCTGCGCCGTGCGCAGGTCGAAGGCGCCGAGATCCACCACCATGCCGGAGAACACCGGCACGGCGGGTTCCGAGATGTCGATGGTGCCGCGGGCACGGGCGCGGGCGATCGCCCCTGGCACGTTGCGGTCGTAGAAGGTCGCGGTCGCGTCGTCGACCGCGAAGGCATTCAGCGGACCGCCGCGCGCGCGCAGGCGGCCCACGACGCGACCTTCGAGCGGAATCGGCAGCGGCCCGCGGTTGAAGCGGCGGATCAGCGCCGCATCGAGCGGTGCCATCTCGATGTCGACGTTGCGCAGCGCGACGTCGCGGCCCTTCACGCCCCAGGTCATCATGCCGCTCAGGCGCGAGGCATGCGCCCGCACGTCCATCTGCGTGATCACGTACTCGATGAGGGCCGGATCGCGCGGATTGTTGCGGATATCGAGCCGCATCCGCCCGCCCCCCTCGTTGGGAATCGCGGGGTTGATCCAGGCGACATCCGCGAGCGCCACGCTGTCGGTGTCGATCCGGAACAGGAAGCGCGCCGGATTGCCGTCGCCCCAGGTGACGCGGCCGATGGCGTTGCCGGCCGAGCCGGGCAGCAAGAAGCGATTCAACTCGACGCGCAGGGTATCCCGCAGGAGCTGGATGTTGCCCGCGACCTCACGGAAGGCGAACGGCGGATCGCTCTCGTCGACGTCGAGCCGCGCGATGTCGACGTTGACGCCGACCGAGTCCGGATACGCCAAGCGGACGCGCGGCACATCGAGCGCGATGTTCTCCCAGCGCCAGGCCCTGGTCCGCCGCGCGCCGGGCGCGCTGTCGGGCGCCCACGGCAGCAAGAGCGCGAACTCGCCGCCGCGCACCGACGCCTGCTGCACGACGAACACCGCGCCGAAGGCGGTGCGTGAGCGTCGTACCCGGCGCCCCTCGCGCCGCGGGAAGAACTTCTCATGCGTCCACGTGCCGTCGAGCTCGCGCCGCGCCGCGACGAACGGCCGCTCGACTTCGAGCGAGCGCAGGATGATACGACCATCCGCGAGGTCGCGGGGATCGAAGGTCACGCGCAGCGGGCCCGAAGCGACGAACAGCGAGTCGTTGGCATCGGCGATGCGCAGCGAATCGACGCGCAGGTCCGTGATGAACGAGCCGCTCAGCGTGCCGAGGTGCACCTGCGCCTTCAGCGCGCGCTCGAGTTGTCCCTCGGCGACGCGACGGATCCACTCGCGCCCACCTTCGGACTGCGTCGCCGCCACCAGCGCACCGATTGCCGCAGCCCCGATGGCGATCATCAGGCCCGCGGACACGAGCGCGACGGCGGCGCGGCGGTTGAAGGCCATGGCTAGAACGCCTGCCCGATGGCGATCGACGGCGTCCAGCGGCCGAAGAAGTCGCGCTGCGTGCGGGGCACGTAGCTGCCCGGGCAACTGCCGCTGGCCTGCACCAGCACGAGGCCATCCAGCGTGGTCGGCAGGCGGTTCGTCGGGCTGACGCAGTACAGCGCACCACCCGCCGCGACGGGCGCGTCGAAGTACGCCGCGCCGCCCGGCCGTGAATACTGGTTGTACGCGAGATCCGCGCGCAGGAAGCCGATGGGCGTGCGGATCGAGATGCCCGCGCCCGGCGTCCACTTGAGTTGCTTGAAGCCCAGCCCGCGCACGCCCACGCCGCGGTTCCACAGTTCACCGACGTCGGTGAACAGCGTCCACTTGATCAGCGACGGCAGGAAGGGACTCACGATGCGCAGCTCGAAGTTGCCGATGATGCTGCTGTTGCCACCGGTGGGCACGGCGCGCTGGTTGGTCTCCGCGCTGTTGGCGCGCAGGAACACCGTGTCACCCGGCGCGACGCTGGTCCGCGGCAGGCCGTCGGTGCCGACTGTGTCGTAGGACGTCGGGATGTACACCTGCGGCCCCAACTCGTTCTGCCGGAAGCCGCGCACCGAGTTCGGGCCACCGGCGTAGAGCCGCTCCTGCGGTGGCACGAAGGTCGCCGTGCGGTTGAATGAGAAGTCCGACCCGAACACGGAACCCAAGCGCAGACGCATCGCGAATGTCACGTCGGCACCGAGCGACTTGAACCAGGCGCCGTCGAGCGTGACGCGCGTGAAGTCGATGTCGCTCTCCGCGCCCACGACGTCCGACGCATAGCGCAGTTCGAAGCGGCCGATGACGCCGTTCGACGGATCGATCGGGTCGTTCGTGCGCTCGTAGGACGAGCCGCCGCTCAACACGGCGAGTCGCAGCGGACGCTCCAACGCCGCGCGGTCGCGATCTTCGCAGGCGTTGAACACCGCGCAGAACAGCGCCGGCTGCGCCTCCGTGCGTCCGTATTCCACCGTGTAGCCCAGCGACGCCGAGCGACGACCGATGGCGCGCGTCAGGTTGAGGCCGCCACCCGCCGGCGTGGTGCGCAGGTACGCGTTGTACTCCGAACGCCGCTCCGAGTAGAGCGTCAGCGTCGGCACGAAGCTCGCCCGCAACACCGCTGGCTGCGAGAGCGTCGCGCCGACGTAGTAGTTGAGGTCGCGCGAGTAGATGTCGTTCTGCGCCTGCGGACACAGCGACGACGCGCCACCCAGTGGCTCGCCGATACCGATCTTCGACACGCGGCTGCGCATCTCCAGGCGCGTCGCCGAGCGCAGCAGGTTGTACTCGGTCACGTCGGCGGTCATGCGGAAGCAGTCGAGCGAGCCCCAGCCGCCGCCGAGTCGCGCCGCACGCAGGTAGCCCTCGCGCAGATCCACGTTCACCGCGATCAGCGAATCCCCGAGCGGGTCACCTGGCTCGACGGTCACCTGCGCGAACGCCTCGCTCTGGTACAGCGTGCGTTTGGCGCGCTCGAGCAATCGCTCGCGGTACAGATCGCCTTCCTCGATGCCCGCGAGGCGCCGGATCGCCTTGGGCCCCACCGCCGGCTCCGCGCCGTCGCGGCCTTGATGCGTGAAGTCCACGCGCCCGATGCGACGTCGCGGGCCCGTCGACACGCTGAACGTCACTGTCGCGCGGCGATCGGCGCGACGCAGATCGTAGCCGAGGAAGGTCTCGGCGTCCGGATATCCGTTGTCGCGCAGGCGGCGTGTGATGGAGTCACGCGTGGCCGAGGTCGCGTAGCGATCGAACCAACCGCCCTGCGTGGTCGGCAGGCGTCGCCGCACGTCCGCGCGTTCGGGCACCGCATCGAGCCCAGTGATGACCAGCGTGTCGATGATCACCGGCTCGCCCTCGACGATCACGAAGCGCACGTCCACGCGGCGCGGGGCGACGAGGCCGACGACGGTGTCGACCGTGGCATCGAGGAATCCGTGATTGCGATACCACAGGCGCAACCGCGCGACGTCGAGTGGCAGTTCGTCGGTGTCGAGGCAGCGGCGGGCGCCCAGCATGCGCGTGAGCCGGCGCAGGCGCGAGCTCGGCGTGGTGACGATGCCAGCCGCCAGCTGCGCGTCCGAGAACGCGGTGTTGCCTTGGAAGCTCAGCGTGGTGACTTCGACGTCACCACGGTCGCAGCGGGTTTCCTGTGCGGCAAGCGCTGCTGGCCCCGCAAGGGCCAGCAGCGCCGACAGCGATGCGAAGGCTCGCTGCAAGCGCACGCGATCAGTCGTCCTTCTGCCCAAAGACCGCGAGGTTCGACGAGTGCCCCGGATTCACCTTCTTGTCGGGGTAGATCCAGTGGTAGGCCTGGTTCACCGCAATCGCCGATTCGGCGAAGCCCAGCGCGATGAGCTTCAGCTTGCCCGGATAGGTGTTCACGTCGCCGGTGGCGTAGATGCCCGGACGCCCCGTCTCCATCTGCGAGTTCACGTGGATCTCGTCCTTCTCCACGTGCAGGCCCCAGCTCGTGAGCGCGCCCATGTCGGAGACGTAGCCAAGCATCGGCAACACGGCATCGCAGTCGATGCGCTTGGTGGTCTTCGCCTTGATGTCCTTGAGGTCGATCGCGTGCAGGCGATCGCCCTCGCCGTAGACGTCGGCGAGTTCGTGGAAGGTGTGCACGGCCGCCTTGCCCTGCGAGGCCGCGGCCATCACTTCGTCGATCGTCGCCTGATGCGCGCGGAACCGGTCCGAGCGATGCACCAGCGTGATCTCCTTCGCCACACCCTGCAACTGATGCGCCCAGTCGAAGGCCGAGTCGCCGCCGCCGATGATGACGACGCGCTTGCCGGCGTACTTCTTGGGATCGAGCACGACGTCATCGATGCCCTTGCCATACCAGGGCTCGGCGCAGGCCTGCGGCAGGCGACGCGGCGAGAAGGCACCGATGCCGGCGGCGATGATCACCGCACGCGTCGGGAAGCGATCGGTTTCGGTGACGAGCACGAAGTGCCCGTCCTGCTCCTCGAGACCGACGACGTTCTGGCCGCAGTGGATGGGCTGGTTGAACTGCCCCGCCTGCTGCATCAGGTTGTGCACGAGGTCCTTCGCGAGGACCTTTGGGTGGCCGGCG
>PNKF01000036.1 GCA_013822285.1 Gemmatimonas sp. | reverse complement strand
CATGAGCGCCGTCACCGCCGTGCGCGAGCGCATGAAGGAGCGTGTCGAGAAGGAGCATGGCGTGAAGCTCAGCTTCATGCCCTTCTTCGCGAAGGCTGCCTGCCTCGCGCTCAAGGCGTACCCGGTCGTGAACGCGCAGATCGACGGCGACTCCGTCATCTACAAGCACTACGTGAACCTCGGCATCGCCGTGGCCAGCGAGCAGGGCTTGGTCGTGCCGAACGTGAAGGACGCCGACCGCATGGGCATGGTCGGCTTCTCCCGCGCCATGGGCGCCGTCGCCAAGCGTGCTCGCGACGGCAAGCTTACGATGGATGACCTGACCGGCGGCACCTTCACCATCACCAATGGTGGCGTGTTCGGCTCGTTGGTCTCCACGCCGATCATCAACTACCCACAGGTCGCCATCCTTGGCCTCCACAAGATCCAGGAGCGTCCGGTGGCGATCGACGGCAAGGTCGAGATCCGTCCGATTATGTACGTCGCCCTCAGCTACGACCACCGCATCATCGACGGGCAGCAGGCCGTGCTGTTCTTGGTGCGCGTGAAGGAGCTGATGGAAGATCCGGCGGCGATGTTGATCGACGACTGAGTCAGATAGTCCCCGACGCACCGGCGAGTCTCGGCGGTGTTCGCCGCGGCCCAGTGCCCCGAATGCTGTACCGTGGGCGGTGAACGTGCCGGGCGGAAAGCAATCCGCAGGGACAGGCAAGCATTCGAACGGATCCGAGAAGTTGACCGGCTCGCCCGACGCGAAGCCGTACGTGTTCAGCCCGCCCGTCCGCACGATCGGGTCCGGCCGCGCGGACGGACCCGCTCAAGAAGCGTATCACCTCAGACGGCAGTGCGCGAAACGTGCTTTGCCAAACCCGTGTTGCTACTGAAAGCGGCTGCGCCGCTGCAGTAGAACGCGCAGGTTAGGCTGCGACTCGCTAAAGTTGACTCGGACTGCCGCCGCGTCCCGGCAAGGCGTGAAGGCGAGCACTACTGTCCTCCAGCGAGCAGGACTGACAGCGGACCACAAGCGCGGACTGTGAATCGAAGCGCACCTCGATGATAGGTCCATCGCGAGAGTCAGCTACGTACCGAAGGAAGTCCAATCCACACGCGTCGGTGCCCAGGTTCAGCGATCCGTTCAGCTGTACGCCGCTTACGCCGCGGAGTGCGAGAGTCAGCGAGGACCGAGACTGAGATTTCTTGTCTCCGCCCGCGACGACGTGCTCGGCGCGCTCGAACGTGATGCGAACAGAAGCATCTGAAGCTCTGATCAAGACTGCGGTGACCAAGAAGTCGTTGTGCAGGTCGACGACTCCGTTGGGAGTCACTACCTCCACGACAGGCATCCCTTCTGACAAAGCCTCGATTCCCCGAAAGATCATACTCCTCACGGTTGGCGCTCCGCAGCTCGGCGAGCCGTTCGTACGTCTTGCATCGTTGCGGGCGTTGGCAGTCCGTCGGAAGATAGACTGGTAGCTCCAGTCGCCGGATTGGTGTGTTGTGTGTACGTGTGCACGTGTGGCGTTTCGACGCCACCATGAGCTCTCCCTCGCAGGTCGATTCTTGTCACTCCAGAATGAGTCCGGATGCTAACGCTGTTCCTGCCGATTCGAGTTGCGACTTGATCCGCAGCTTCTCTTACAAGCGAACCGCCGCGCGCGAGCTTCCCAACCGGAAGCACTGATGCGGCCGCGAGTGCGAGTCCGCCCACGTCACCATCTGCGGCGGCTCGGCCGACGTCGTTCGTACCGAACGCCTCTGACGCCGCATTGGCGGCTGCGGCAAGGTTGAGTACCGCGCCGCCTACCGCTCCACCTCGCGAAGCGCCCCAGTTAGCCGCCGCCTGGAACAGGCAATCAGGCCATGGAGCGCACAGCCCGAAGGGGTCCGAGAAATTGATCGGATCGCCCGCCGCGAAGCCATACGTATTGAGCCCACCCGCCAGCCCAATCGGGTCCGGCTGCGTGGACGGACCCGCTTCAATATCGTATGCAAATTGCGCTATCCGGGGCAACTCCTGCGCGGCGACCACCTCTTCCGCGCACACGCTGCCCACAGTTGGAGGAAGCGCCAATCGCACAGCGGTCGTCTTCCGGGCGAATCCGATACCTCTCGGCACCACTCAACATCGCAGCGTCAGCCCCTCTGGGGCGGTCCGCCAATGCAGCGACTCGCGCCACACTCTGCTGTCAATCAGGACGTTTGTCTTCTCGAGTTCCTTTACCCCAGATCGCGGACGACAGCGTAGCAGCACGCGCGAGTCTCCCCGGCCCGTCTCCGAAAGGCGGCAATGTCGTCGGCATCCTCTGCTAGGCTCTGCCGAACCGCGGCCGTTCTGACATCATGACGTCAAAACGGCCCGGACGCCTCAACGCCGCCGTTACCGGACTGGCGTCGGCGCCGACATAGACGTTTCATACAATACTGCGACTCCTCACCGACCCGTCCTCCGTTGCCATCCGCAATGCCCGCCCACGTCATCAAGCTGCTCGTTGTGCTGATGGCGATAGCCACACCCGCCGGCCTCGCCGCCCAAGGCGGACGGGCCGCGGCCGGCGGCGACAAGCAGGGCGCGCCCGCCGTCCGCATGCTGGTCGATGCCCGCGACGGCAAGATCGCCGAGGTCTGCGTCACCGCCGAAGATCGTGGCGCCGGCGTCAACAAGGTGGAGCTCAGCGTCGACGGAAGCGCCGTGCGGCCGCGCACGCGCGCGGCGGTCCGCAACGAGACGGGCGAAGAATGCCCAGCCACCTCGACGGTCTTCGATGTCGAACTGATCCCCGGCATCAATCGCCTCGAAGCCGTCGCCTACTCCTCGTCCGGCGTCGCGTCCGACGCCGTGCGCGACAGCGTCCGCGGCGTCAGCGAAGTCGGCAGCACCACCCTACACGTGCTCGCCATCGGCATCGACGCCTATGCCAGCCCGACGATGCGCCTCTCGTACGCGCGCAACGATGCGCGGGCCTTCGTCGATTCGCTCTCGCGGCAGTCGCGCGCGCTGTTCCGCAACGTGGTCGTCGACACGCTCTTCGACGCGCAGGCCACCGACGCCGCCATCAAGGCGAAGTTCTTCGAGATGGCCGAGCGCATGCAGGAGAATGACACCTTCGTCTTCTTCTACGCGGGCCACGGATCGGTCGCCAGCTTTGCCGGATCGGAGAACGTCTTCTATCTGGTGCCGGTGAACGTGCGCGACCACACGGACGGCAAGGCGCTGGCCATGACGGGCCTGCCCGCCGCGACGCTGCAGCAGTACCTGTCCTGGATTCCCGCGCGCTCCAAGCTCATGGTGCTCGACGCCTGCAACTCTGGCGCGATGATCGAGTTCTTCAACGGCAAGGACGCCATGGGCTCCTCCGTCCTCGGCACCATCCGCTCGCAGTCGCAGATCGGGATCCTCGCCGCCACGCAGCCCTCGCAACCCGCGCGTGAGTCAGGCATTGCGGGGCATGGCTTGTTCACCGCCGCGCTGCTCTCGAATGAACCGCGCCCCGGCGAACGCGTCGCCGTACAACGCATCCGCGAGATCGCCTACCACGCTGGTCGCGCGCTGCCGCTGCTCATCAAGCAGTACGGTGCCCTCGAGCAAGAGCCGTGGATGCAGCCGCCGCCGCGCGACTTTGCGCTGATCGTCCGCTAAGCCACGATGCCGCTCATTTCACCGCGTGCGATGGCGCGAGCGCTGCGCTCGATCCCGCGGCTCCTGTGCGTCCCGCTCGCCTGCCTGTTCGCCGTCGCAACGACGCTCGGCGCGCAAACGACCGGCGGCTACGGAAGCCTCGCGCGACGCGCCACGGCGCGAAGCATCACGCTCACGCGACCCGTCGACGGTCGACTCACCGCCGCCGACCCGACCTTCGCTGACGGCTCGCACTTCCAGGTCTGGAAGTTTTCCGCGAGCGCCGGCGATGATATCGCCATCGCCCTGAGCTCGCCCGAGTTCGATGCGTTCCTGATGATCGTCGCGGCGAGCGGCGCGTCGGAACAGCCGCTGCAGATGGCCATGGCTGACTCCGCCACGCGCGTCGCACAGCTCGCGTTCCGCATTCCCGCAGACGGCGAGTATCTCATCGTCGCCAACACGCTCGCAGCGCAGGCGACTGGCCGCTACCGACTCACGCTTCGCGGCATCCGCGATGCCTGCGCGGCCGGCGGGCCCTGCAGCGTGCCCGGCACGACCGGCGGCATCACTCGCATCAGCGCGCTCTCGCCCGCAACCGCCAAGCCCATCGCGCTCGGCGCCACCGAGAACGGTGAACTCACGACGAACGACCTGCAGTTGGGCGATAGCAGCCGCTTCAACGTGTGGCGCTACGACGGGCGCGCCGGCGAACGCCTCGTCATCGACCAAGCCTCGAAGGAATTCGACAGCTACTTGATGCTCGCGCGCCCCAGCGCCACCGGTCCGGCGCTGTTCCGCGAGAACGATGACGCGCCCTGGACGCTCACGTCGCCGGCTGGCGAGAACTCGCAGATCGCCGTCGAACTGCCGGAGACCGGCGCGTACCTGATCATCGCGACCAGCTACCGCCCCAACACCACGGGACGCTATCAGCTGACGCTGCGGTCCATGGAAGCCGCCTGCGCCGCCGGCGGACCCTGCGAACCGACGCCACCGCCCGTGCGGCGTACCTTCTTCAGCACCATTCTCGAGACGCCGTCTCCGACGATTGCCCTCGGCGACACGATCTGGGCACGGCTCGGCGCTCGCGACCGCAGCGTCGGGGACGGTACGCGATTCAAGGCGTACCGGTTCAGCGGCCGCGCGAACGACGAGATCGCCATCTTCCTCGACGCGCAGTCGCCCGACGCCACACGCTTCGATCCCTTCTTGCATTTGCTGAAGCTCGAGGGCGATAGCCTGGGCGTCGTCGCCACCGACGACGACGGCGGCGGACAGCGCAACTCGCTCATCACCGCTCGCCTACCCGTCAGCGGCGAGTACTTCATCGTGGCGAACGGGCTCACCGTCGCCGACACCGGCAACTTCAGCGTCGCTGTCATGCGTCTCGCCGATGCCTGCCGCACGCGTCGCGTCTGCACGCTTGGCGGAGACCTGCGGCGCAGCGCACCCGAAGTCGCCGTGCGCGCGGCGCCTGCGCAGCCGATCGCCATGGGCGGCTCCGTGACGGGGCAGTTCGATCCCGGCAGCTCGCGATTCGCCGACGGCAAACCCTTCGCGGTCTGGCGCTACACCGCGCGCGCCGGCGAGCGCGCCGTGATCACGAACCGCTCCGATGAGTTCGACGCATATCTCATGGTGTACGCCATCCGGGGGGACAGCACGATTGAGCTCGCCCGCGACGATGACGGTGCCGGGGGATTGCATGCACAGATCGCAATCGAGTTCGCCAGCGCCGGCGAATATCTGCTCGTGCCCGGCAGCTATGTCGCCAACGCGCAGGGGACCTATCGCCTGTCGCTCGAATCGATGGACGCCGCCTGCGCCGCTGGCGGTCCCTGTGCACCGGGTGAGACGGCAGCGGCCACTGCGCGCCTGCTGCCGGCGCTGCGTTCGCGCGCTGCCGAACTGCCCGCCCGCGGAACCCTGCGTGGCAGCTTGACGGCGAGCACGCCGAAGCTCGAGCGCGGGGGCCGCTTTCAGACGTCTCGATTCCGCGGGCGGGCGGGCGAGCGCATCGTCATCACGATGGCCAGCACCGACTTCGACGCCTATCTGCACCTCGCGCAGATCCGCGGCGCGGGCCTGCGCGTCGTCGGCGACGATGATGACAGCGGCTCGGGTACCGACGCGCGGCTCGTCGCGACACTTCCGGCCAACGCAGAGTATCTCGTCGTCGCCTCGGCGCTCGACGGCAGTGATTCCACCGGCGTCGGCGCATTCACCATCCAGCGCGCCGCCTGCGACGATGCCTGTGCCGCGTACCGCGACGTGCCCGGCATGCGCAGCGAGGCCGTGTTCCAAGCGGCGCGCCTCAGCACGCTGCGTCGAGTGACGGCGAATGGGACGGCCGCGGGCAGTCTCGACGCCAGCGCCGACACCCTGATGGATGGCAGCCCGTTCCATGCGTACGCCATCGACCTGCGGCCCGGTCAGTCGCTGCGCGCAACACTGAAGTCGAGCGACTTCGACGCCTATGTCGTGCTGCTGCGCGTCGATCGCGATCGGCTGGTGCTGGTCGGCACCGACGACGACGGCGCGGGCGGAACGGACGCGAAGTTGGAACTCGCGATGGAACGCGCAGGCCGCTACGTGGTACTGGTGACAGCCTTTGGGCGTGAGGCGGCCGGTCAATACGCCTTGGAACTGCAGGCTGTGCCCGCAAGCGGAACGCTGAGGCCGTAGGAGTTGTCCTTCTGTCGCGAACCCCCTGCGACTGGTATTATCTCCGCCGTCCCCTCCATCCCCACAGGTACTCCATGAAGAGCGCATTCCCGCGTTACACAGCTGTCGCAGCTGTGCTGCTCGGTCTCGCCGCTTGCGGCAAGGCGCCGGTGCCCGAGTCCAAGTCCCAGATCAGCGCCGACGAGAACGCCGCAGCGAAGTCTGCGCCGAGCACGATTGCGGCTGGCCAGACGGTCCAGGGCGCGCTTGAGAGCTCCGACCCGACACTCGGCGATGGCAGCCGCTATGACCGCTACATCTATATCGGTCGTCGCGGCGAGAAGGTGTCCATCACGCTGGAGTCCAGCGCCTTCGACGCCTTCCTGCTGCTGTTCCAGGCGGGTGAGTCGAGCGCGCAGAAGCTCGCCGAAGATGATGACGGCGCTGGCGGCACGAATTCGCGCATCACCTACGAACTGCCGGCAGACGGCGCGTACATCATCGTCGCCAACAGCTACGGCGCGAATGCCACGGGCGCGTACTCCCTCAGCGTCACGCGTGACAGCGCGGCCAGCGCCGCGGCCCGCACGCCGATCGATTACGCCGCGCGCTATCCCGGCGGCGGCGACCCGAA
This sequence comes from Gemmatimonas sp., assembly GCA_013822285.1. Taxonomy (GTDB): domain Bacteria; phylum Gemmatimonadota; class Gemmatimonadetes; order Gemmatimonadales; family Gemmatimonadaceae; genus Pseudogemmatithrix. The sequence goes on along the minus strand of PNKF01000036.1, from coordinate 6,582 downwards.
GGGCCGTTACGCCCTGCTCGTCGGCGTGGACGACTACCGCGGCATCGGCAACAGCCTGCGCGGGCCAGTGGCCGACGCGCGCCTCACCGGCAAGATCCTCGTCGAGCGCTACGGCTTCAAGCCGGAGAACATCGTCTACATCCTCGACCGCGAAGCCTCGCGCGAGCACGTGATCGAAGCCTTCCAGCGCCACCTCGGTCAGGCCGGCCCGGATGGCGTCGCCGTGTTCTACTACTCGGGCCACGGCATGCAGTTCAACGCGAACGTTGGCCTCACCGGTGCGATGGACCCCGAGCCCACGGGCGTGGACCAGGCGCTGTACCTGTGGTCGGATAACGGCCAGGGCGGCATGCTGCTCGACGACGAGATCGGTTACCTCGCGAGCCGCTTGAACACGGATCGCGCGGTCATCATCTCCGACGCCTGCTACTCCGGCTCGGGCACGCGCGGCGGCGAAGGCGGCCAGTCGAAGGAAGAGAAGTACGACGACGTGAAGGGCGGGCTCAGCGTCCCGCGCCAGTTCCTCATCGACAACGCGCGCGCGGCGTCGCTCTCGCCGGGCTACCCCTCCGCCGCCGACCTGCGCGGCGAGCCGGCTCGCCACATCTACCTCGGCGGCTCGCAGGACGACCAAGTCTCGTGGACGGCGACCGGCTGGCCCAAGCACGGCGGCATCATCTCCGTGTTCACGTACTATCTGGCCGAGAACCTCGAGACGGCGGGCGAGAACGCGACCTGGGCGGACGTCATGAATGGTGTGCGCAGCCAGACCGTCGAGTACACGCAGAACAAGTACAACACGCGCCAGACGCCGCAGATCCAGGGCGCGAAGCGCGGCACGTCCATCGCCGAGTACCTGAAGCAGCGCTAAGCGGACGCGACGTGCGACGCACGTGGAGTATCATCGGCGCCGGAGTGGCGGTCATGCTCATGCTGACCGGCTTCTCCGGCGCCGATGCGCGTGCGGCCCGGCGAGCGCCGCAGCGGGCCCCGCGGCAAGTCTCGCTGTTGATCGGCGTGGGCAACTACAAGTACGCGCCGGAATGGAAGGAACTGAAGAACCTGCAGGGCCCGCGCACCGACGTGCTGCGCATGCAGCATGCGCTGCGTCGCTGGGGGTTTGCCGCGACGCGTGACGACCAGCGCATGCTGGTCGATGCGCAGGCCTCAAAGGCGGGCATCATCGCCGCGCTGCGCTGGCTCGCCAGCCGCGCGACCGACAGTAGTGATGTCGTGGTGATCTACTACTCGGGCCACGGCTCCTGGGCGCCGGACAGCGCCATCGACGCTCAGCGCACCCGCGACGAGACCGATGGCTACGACGAAGGCCTCGTCCCCTGGGACGCGCGCGACACGCACGATCCGCGGCAGTTGCTGCTCGACGACGAGTTCGGCTACTGGCTCTCGCAGATCCGCACGAAGAACATCACGATCATCGTCGATGCCTGCTTCTCGGGCACCGTCACCCGTGGCGCACCCGATGACTCCAGCGCCTCGGCGCCGATCGCGCGCGGACCGCGTGCCCCGCAGTTCGCGACGCTTGGCGCGTCGGAAGGCTTGCTCAAGAGTGAGATCGGGATGAACCATACGCTGCTCACGGCCGCCGCGTCCTCCGAACTCGCCTACGAGCGCACGATCTACCCGGGTGAAGTCGTCTCTGGCGTGTTCACGCGCTTCCTCGCCGAGGCGCTCGATGGCGCATCGCCGGATACGCGGCTCGATGACCTGCTGCAACAGGTGCGGACGAAGGTCGGGCAGAACCAGACGCCACAGCTCGAAGGGGATCGCGCCGCACGCATCTTCGGCGTCGGCGCTGGCGTGATGGTTCCGGCGCGTGGCTACGCCTTGGCACGCGCGGCCGGCAACGGTCGCGTCGGCTTGGATGTCGGCGCGCTGCATGGTGTGCGACTCGGTGCGCTCTACGATGTGTACGGCCCCACGGAGACGGCGTTCCGCAGCGGGCGCCTGGCCCAGGTGCGCGTGGATTCCATCTTCGAGGCCTCGTCGTTTGCGCGCATCGTGCCCGGCAGCGGTTCGGCCAGCATTCCCGCATCCGCGCGCGCCGTGCTGAGCCGTGTGCCCACCGGTGCCACCGCGTTGAATCGGCTGCGGCTCTATGTGCATCCCTCCGCACGGGCGCTGCGCGACTCACTCGCCACCGTGCCCTGGCTCGAGCTCAGCGATCGTGCGACGGGCGCGATGGCCGAACTGCGACGCCGTGGCGAGGCTGTGCAAGTGATCGTCGGCGGCTACGAAGTGCCGCCCCTGCGGGGGGACATTGCCGCAGGGCGCAGCGTCGATGTCGGCGCGGATGGCCAGCGGGGCTTCAAGCCGAGCGCGGCGAACCTCTGCACGCCGCTGCGTCGTGCCTTCTCGATTGCCGCGCTGAATCTCGTGCGCAACGATCAGCCGCCTCCGCCGGCGCGCCTGCGCATGGAGTTGCGCGTCGTGCCGACGAGCGGCGAGCGGCCGACGCGGTTACAGACTGGCGTGGACACCGTGTACGTGAACGAATCGTACAACGTCTGGGCCTGGATCGAGGTCCCCGACGAGTTGGTGAGCACATCGCCGCTGTACTTCACCGCGGCGATCGCCGGCTACAACGCCGCGCCGCGCGTACTCTGGCCCGAAGGCACGCGTCCCATCACGCGACTCACGCCGGAACAGCTGAATGCGCCGTTGCTGGTACAAGCCAACCTGCGCATGACCGGCGAGGGCATCGAGCAGATCAAGGCCGTGGTGAACTCCGACCCCTTCGATCTGCGTGCGCTCGTGAATGGCCTGCCCAACTGCCCGGTGCGCGCGGCCGACGGCTCGCGTGGTCCTGGGGGGAGTGATTCGTCCGTCGTCACGGGCTGGACGACGGTCGAGCGGCGCGTCGAGATCATGCAGCGGCCGCGCTAGACTCGATCGATACCTTTCGCCCGGCTCACGCCGCGAGGGAATGATTGGACCCCTCTGCCGATTAGATTTCTCGATAGGACTTCAACCCGAGACACCCCCCAGTGGCAGACCAGAATCTCACCCCGGACCTCGTCGTCATCGGCGGCGGTCCCGGCGGCTACGTCGCCTCGATCCGCGCCGCGCAGCTCGGCCTCTCCGTCGTCTGCGTCGAGTACGACAAGACCCTCGGCGGCACCTGCGTGAACGTCGGCTGCATCCCGTCCAAGGCGCTGCTCTCGAGCAGCGAACACTTTGAGTTCGCGCTCAAGCATGCCAAGGAGCACGGCATCGAACTCGCCGGCGTGCAGCTCAACCTGCAGCAGATGCTCAAGCGCAAGGACGACGTCGTCGCGCAGAACACCAAGGGCGTCGAGTTCCTCTTCAAGAAGAACAAGGTCACCTGGGCCAAGGGCGTCGGCAGCTTGAAGGCCGGCAACGTGGTCGAGGTCCGCGCCTTCGATGGCACGGTGACGACGTATCAGCCGAAGCACGTGATCCTCGCGACGGGCTCCGTGCCGATGCAGCTGCCCTTCCTGCCCTTCGACGAAGAGCGGGTGCTCAGCAACGTCGGCGCCCTGCGCATTCCCGAGGTTCCCAAGCACCTCATCGTGATCGGCGGCGGCGTGATCGGCCTCGAGCTCGGCTCCGTGTGGCGCCGCTTGGGCGCCAAGGTCACGGTCATCGAGTACGCGCCGACCATCCTGCCCGGCAACGACGACGACATCACCAAGGAAGCGCACAAGATCTTCACCAAGCAGGGCCTGGAGATCCACACCGCGACCAAGGTCACCGGCGGCGGGCGCAACGGCAATGCGGTCGTGATCGAAGCCGAGAAGGACGGGCAGGCGCTGCGCTTCGAGGCGGACTACGTGCTCGTGTCGATCGGTCGCAAGCCGTCGCTCACCGGGGTGGATGCCGAATCACTCGGGCTCGCCTTGGGCAAGCGCGGCGAGATCGTCGTCGACGCGCAGATGCGCACCAACCTCGCGAACGTCTTCGCCATCGGCGACGCCGTCGGCGGCAAGCTGCTGGCGCACAAGGCCGAGGAGGAAGGCGTCATCGCGGCGGAAGTGATCGCCGGCCATCACGCGAAGATGCACTACCACAACATGCCGGGTGTGGTCTACACCTGGCCCGAGATCGCGACGGCGGGCCTCACGGAAGCGGAAGCGCGCGCCACGGGCAAGGCGATCAAGGTCGGCAAGTTCCCGTTCAGCGCGAACGGCCGCGCGCGGTCGATGGCGAGCACGGAAGGCTTCGTGAAGTTCGTCACCGACGCCGCGACCGACGAGATCCTCGGCTGCCATATGATTGGGCCGAACGTGAGCGACCTACTCAGCGAGATCGTGCTCGCGATGGAGTACCGCGGCACGGCGGATGATGTGGGAGAGACGGTGCACTCGCATCCGACGCTGAGTGAAGTGGTGAAGGAAGCGGCGTTGGCGGCGCTTGGGCGCGCGATTCACATCTGAACCGCAGATGTGAGATGTAAGATGTGAGATATGAGAAGGGGCTTCGCCCAAGCATTGGCGAAGCCCCCTTTCTTACATCTTACATCTCATATCTCACATCTGCAGTTCAGAGATACCGATCCTGAATCACCGACATATGGTGCAGGAGATGCCCCGCCGTGATCCAGGCGATCCCTCTCACGGAAACGATCTTCCCTGACGCCTCCCCTCGCCGCGTCCACGCCTCGGACGGCAGTCCTTGGTACAGCGTGACCGTCGCATCGCGCACCGACTCGAACTCATCGAGGATGCTGTCCATCGTGCGCAGGTTCGCGCCGCTCATCGGTGCGTAGGCGTTCTCGTCGAAGCCGGGCAGCGGCGTGGTGTCGCCGCGCGCGATGCGCAGCGCACGGTACGAGAAGATGCGCTCGGCGTCGGTGCAGTGCAACACCACTTCCTTGAGCGTCCATTTGCCCGGCGCGTAGGCGCGCGAGGCGATATCGTCGTCGAGATCGCCGAGGAGGGCCGACGAAATCTCGGCGCCGCCGATCAAGGCTTCGACGACGTCACCGTCGGGGACCTGGGCGATGTAGTTGGCATAGTACGGCGCGAACTCTTCGGCCGTGGGGCGAATCCGCCGGTGGGCGCTCATGGCTGGCTCCTTGGTAGACAGGGGAATCTACCACGCTCGCGGGATTTCGGTGTTTCGTTTGCGTCGGCGTCACCTACGGTGAACGGCAATCACCACGGAGACACGGAGGCACGGAGACTGCAATGGAGAGAGACCTCTGTGACGTAATCATCGGATCGGCTATCGAGGTCCACCGCGCTCTCGGACCGGGGCTTCTCGAGAACGCGTATCAACGGTGCCTATCCATCGAGATGGAGCAGCGTCGATTGCGCCATGACGTCGAGGTCGCAATTCCAATCGTCTACAAAGGTTGTCGAATAGAACCGGCGTACCGAGCTGACTTTGTCGTGGAGGATGAGGTCATCGTCGAGGTGAAGGCCGTCAGCAGGATTGAACCAATCCACAAGGCGCAACTCCTTACGTACCTCAAACTCACTGGTATCCGCACAGGACTACTGTTGAACTTCAACAGCCCGACATTGAGGGACGGAATCACGAGGATGCGCCTTTAGCAGTCTCCGTGCCTCCGTGTCTCCGTGGTGAAAAAAGAACCGGCCCCCACACGGAGGCCGGTCGAAAGCACACGAGCAAACGCGAACGTCAGTCGTCTGCGAGCTTGGCCAGGATCTGCACCGGCACATGCGCCGGCGTCACCATGCGGCGACGACGCCCCGTCTCGGCGTTGATCTGCTTCCACAGCGCGACCTCGCGCTCCGCACCCGAAAGCGCGTCGGCCGAGATGTCACCGTCGAGCCAGGCATGCACCACGCTCGGCAGCTCGCGCGAGGCCAGCGGCACCTCACGGTCCGTCGCCTGCGGCTCGGCCTGCGCCGGCACGCGCGCATCAGCGGACGGCGTCGCCGTCTCGTTCCGGGAATCCAAGGGATCGTGCATCACGCGTATCGCTCCTCCAGCAGTTTCTGCAGCGCCTCACGGGCGCGATGGACTCGCATCTTCAGGGCACCGACCGTCGCGTCGAGCAACACCGCCATCTCTTCGTACGAGCGGCCCTCGACGTGCTTCATCACGAACGCTTCCCGCAGCGAGTCCGGCAGGGCCCCCAGCGCGCCATCGAGATCGCGCCGCAGCTCCCCACGATCCAGCTCCTCCTCCGGCGTCTCGAAGCCCGACGGCTGGTCGTCTTCCTCGTAGCTCAGGTGCGTGCGCCGGATGTTCTTCAGCCAATCCTTGCAACCATTGGCCACGATCCGGAACACCCACGCGTCGAACCGGCCGCGCACTTCGGCGAGATGGTGATACGCCTTGATGAACGACACTTGCAGGATGTCTTCCGCGACGTCCGCGCTGCCCGTCATCCCGTAGGCGTGGCGATACAGCGGATCACTGTAGCGCTCGATCAGGATGCCGAAGGCGTTGCGGTCCCCGGCGAGCACGCGGTCAATGACCGCCTGGTCGGCGTCGAGCGTTTCGTCCGATGGCACGGGCGCAGTCTGCTTGGCAGGCACGACGCTAGTGTAACCCAACACACGCGTCGCGGACAGCCCTCTGCACCCTCGGATTCCACGCCAGACTCCAAGTCCGTCGCATCAACAAGAC
>PNKF01000035.1 GCA_013822285.1 Gemmatimonas sp. | reverse complement strand
CCGTCTGCTCGTCGATCACCAGCGAGAACGGCATGATGCGCGCGAGCAGGTCCAGCCACTCCTTCTCGATCGCCGGCGTCACCATCGGCATGCGCTCGGGCAAGGGCAGGCGCACCGAACGGTAGATGCTCGCCATCGCCAGCGCCGCGTCCTCCACCGCCTTCACCAGCACGCCGCGCGCTTCTGCCCAACGCTCGATGCTCGCATCGAACATCTGCCGCGGCAGGCCATACACCTCACCGATGTACCCGCACTTCGCGAAGGCCTCGGCGTACACGTTGTACGTCGTGAGATGGTCGCTTCCCGGCACGATCAGTCCCGCGAGGTCGCGGTCTTCGCGCGTCATGCGATGTAGCGACTCCACGCTGGCCATCACCGCGACGTAGGGCAGCAACTGGTCACTGCAGTGCACCAGCAGCTCCGCCCAGGAGCGATCCACCGGCAGCGCCTCGACCGCCTTGCCGTACTCGGTGAGGCGGCCCTGCTCGATGATGCCACGCCGCTCCAAGAACTCCAGCGAGTTGCGATAACTCTGCTTGTCGAGCGGCACCGGCAGATCCAGCTCGTCGGCACGCACGCCCAGCGCCGCACAGGTCAGCGCGACGCGCTCGGAATCGCCCGCAAGCTGGAAGTCCGGTGCCGTGGGCATCAAGCGATCGAAGCGGATGTCGCGATCGCTCAGGATGAACACGCGTCCGCCCGCCACACGCCCGTGCACGCGACCCGCCATCTGCAGGATCTCGTTCGCGCCGAGGTGCAGGCGCGTCAGCACGTTGCGCCCCTGCTCGACGACGTTCGCGAAGCGCGTGTCGTCGATGATCACCGTATCCAGGCCCCGCACGTTCAGCGCACTCTGGCCCGCCGCGGTCATCGCCAGCAGGAACGGCTTCTCGACTTCCCCTTCGAGGAACGGCCGGATCACCCGGATCGGCTCGCCACCGTGGTAGAACGCCACCTGCATGCGCGGATAGCGCGCGCCCACGTCGCTCGCGACTTCTTCCACGGCCGCACGCGTGGGCAGGAACACGCCGATGCCACGCCGCTCCTTGATCGCGCGCGTGAGGAAGCGGTCGTCGAGGAAGCTCGTCGGCTTCTTGCGCTCCACCTCGACCTTCGCCGCGCGTGCCGGATCGAAGGCGCTCGACTCCACCACCGCCGCGGCATTCAGGTAGCGCTTGTAGAACGACGGATCCACCGTCGCTGACAACCAGATGAACCGGCAGCCCGTGCGCTTGCCCAACGCGAGACAGAGCTCCAACTCGGCGCTCGTCTGATGGATCTCGTCCACCACCAGCGTGTCGTGCGGACGGATGTCGCCGTCTTGGAACCAGCGCCGCGCGATGCCGGTCGTCACGATCACCACGTTCCAGGTCGGTGTCTCGGGCGTCGCTTCGCGTTCGCGATTCACCACGCCCACGCGCAGCTCGTCGGTGTCGAGCAGCAGCTTGGCGATCGGCTTCACCGAGAGCGTCTTGCCCGTGCCCGTGCCCGCGACGATGCCGAAGCCCTGGCGCGGCCTCGCCTCGCTCACCGCCAACTCAGCCGTGATCCGCGAAAGCTCTTCACCGCGCGACTTCCACAAGACCGTCTCGATGTCCAGGCCGAACGCGAGCTCGATGGTCTCGCAGGCTGCGCGCGTCGGCGCGATGACGATGATGCGGCCGCGCGGTCCACCGGCGCGGAGAAAGGCCTCACGATCCGGCGGCAGATACGCGTCGCGGACCGGGCGCTGCGGAGTGGGCTCGTTTACGACGTGGGCTCCGGTCGGCGGGTCGCCGGCGGCTTCGTGGTATCACTGGGGGCTCGCGGCGCGGCGCGGCCACGGCTCGGCAGTGCTGCCAGTGTGTCGCGACGCGAAGGCCGCGGATTGCTGCGGAACCCGGCGGCCTCAAGGTCACGCTCGGACGGACCGAAGATCACCGTGCCATTCGCCGGCTTCTGGCGCAGCGCCGTCTGGCAATCCGTCGGCGCCGGCTGCTGCGTCGGCGTCACCCCGTCCATCCAAATCCGACACTTCCCCGCTGGCGGCATCAGGTGCGGGGGCACCACCGGCACCTGCGGACGCGCCGTCCCCTGCGCTGCGGCCATGGCCGGAAGCGCCGCCACGGCGGCCAGCAGGAGGAGGGATCGGAGCATCAGAGCAATATCGTCGGAATGAGAGAGAATTCTACCCGCGAGGGAGGGGGACGTTCATCTCTCACCTTCCGAGGAGTGCGCAACGAGACGGCACGAGAGCGGTACGGAGAACGCGTCACGAGCGGCGGACGGCAGGAACTGCGGTGAGCCGGGGGGACGCAGGAGCAGAGGTGCGGGGAGAGAGGAGACGTGACAGGAAGAGAGAAGTAGCGCGGCGAACGCCGTGCTCCGCACTGCTCCCGCCGCACGATCCCCGCACATCTCCCGTCCTCATCTCCCGGCTCCCGTCATCTCCCGGCTCCCGCCATCTCCCGCCCTCACCTGTCCCCAAAGCTGATCCCCGTCCGCCGCGCCGTCTGGACCACATCATGCAGCGGATCCACCCGGCGCGGCTCACGGATGGCCTCGCGAATCGGCACGGTGACGATATGCGGCGTCTGCAGCGCCACCATGTGGCCCCACTTCCCGTCCGCCACCGCCTGCGCCGCCGCCCCGCCGAACCGCGTCGCCAGCAATCGGTCATATCCGGTCGGCATGCCGCCGCGCTGCAGATGCCCCAGGACCATGGCGCGACATTCCTTGCCCGTCTTCGCCTGAATCGCCTTCGCCAAGTTGTGCGCCACGCCGCCGATGCGCGGTGCCTGCCCCGGCAGCGAATCACCGATCAGCGAGACATGCCCGCCTTCGTCCTTCGCACCCTCGGCGACCACGACAATCGCGAACTTCCGCCCGCGCCGATCGCGCTCCATCACCGCTTCGCAAACGTGCTCGAGCTTCCAGGCGATCTCCGGGATCAGCACCACATCCGCCGACCCCGCCACGCCCGAATGCAGCGCGATGAATCCCGCCTCGCGTCCCATCACCTCGAGCACCAACACGCGGTCATGTGACTCCGCGGTGGTCTGCAGCTTGTCGATCGCTTCGATCGCGGTGGCCACCGCGGTGTCGAAACCGAAGGTCGTCACCGTGCCCGCGACGTCGTTGTCGATCGTCTTCGGCACACCCACGATGCGCATGCCCTTGTCCACCAGCCGCTGCGCGATCGCCAGCGAGCCATCGCCACCGATGGAGATCAGCGCTTCGATGCCAAGATTGCGCGCATTCTCGATGATCTCGTCGGAGCGATCGACTTCCTTCCACGAACCATCCGCCTGCTGCACCGGAAAGCTGAACGGATTCCCGCGATTCGTCGTGCGCAGGATCGTGCCGCCCAAGTGCCCGATGCCACGCACCGTCTCGCGGGTCAGCGGAATGACTTCATCCTCGCCCAGCAGCCCAGAGTACCCGCGCTTGATGCCGAGCACGCTCCAGCCGCGCTCGATGGCGGACAAGGTGGCGGCGCGGATGACGGCGTTGAGGCCTGGGGCGTCGCCGCCGCCAGTGGAAATCGCGATGCGCATCGGGGATTGATGGCGAAAGTGGAAATCAGCTCTGCGACGGAATCTGCGGCCGTTGCCGCGGCTGTTCGGACAGCAACAGCAGCGCTTCGCCAGGCACCAGGTGCCGACCCAGCTCGAGCTTGGAGAACAGCAGCTTGCCATCCACGCTCAGCTCGAAGCGACCGCCGCCGGTGGGCGTAAGCGTCACCGTCGTCTCAGGATACGCCTCGCGCAGCGTCGCCGCCAAGGCTGCGGCGCGCGGCTGGTAGTTGCAGCCGACGCAGAAGGCGATGTCGATCCAGCGCACGCGAGCGACGCAGCCTAGCGCTGGTAGGGCACGCCGGTGACGTTCGCCATGCGATACACCGCCGTGTCGTGCTTCGCGATGATCGTACGCAGCGAATCCACCGTCGCCTGCAGCTCGGACACCTGCATGCCCATTTGATTCACCGCATCCGTCATGTCCTGCATCAGTTGCTGCTCCGCGATGCGCTCCTCGGGATCCTGATAACAGGCGCCGAGTGTGGCCGCGGCACACAGCGCGGCGAGGGCGAGGCCACGACGGGCCATCGAAGTCGGACGATTCAGCGGCACTGCGACCTCCGCGAAGTTCTGGTAGCGTCGGCGGCGGGACGATGCCACCGAATAGGCGGAATCTACGCAGCTATCGGGGCATGCGCCCTGCCTACACGCTCGTGGAAGTGGTCGTCGTCTGCACCTTCGTCGCCGTGATGGCCGGCATCGCCCTGCCGCGAGGCAAGTACCTGCTCGACGGCCTGCGCATCCGGCAGGCGGCGCACGAGGTCAGCGGCGCCGTCGCGCTGACGCGCGTCGCGGCCATCCGGCGCGGGCAAGTCGCGCGTTTGGTCGTCGACCGCCCCGCCGGGACCATCCGTGTCGAGTCTGGTCCCGACACGCTGCTCACGCGCGCCCTGCGCGCCATGCACTACGTCCAGCTCCGCGCCACGCGCGACACCGTCACCTTCGGCGCCAACGGACTCGGCGTCGGCATCGCCAATTCCACCATCGTCGTCAGCATCGGCGCGCGGGCCGAGACCGTGGTGGTCAGCCGCATGGGCCGCGCGCGCGTGAGCTATTGAGCGGTCAGAAACGAAAGACGGAAGCAGCGTTCTCGCACGCCGCTTCCGTCTCACCTCTTCCAGCGCAGCTCTTTCCGCTTACGGCTTAGAGCTTACAGCTGCCTTCATGTTCCAAAATCAAACCCCTGCACCGAAATGCGCGGGATCTCCTGCCCGATCACGCGCTCGATCGTGCGCACCATCCCGATCTCCTCGGTGCTCATGAACGTGAAGGCGTCGCCTTCCTTCGCCGCACGGCCCGTGCGACCGATGCGGTGCACGTAGTCCTCCGCCTGCTGCGGCACATCGTAATTGACCACATGCGTGATGCCGGAGATGTCGAGGCCGCGCTGCGCGATATCCGTCGCGACGAGCACGCGCGTCTTGCCGTCCTTGAACCGCGCCAACGCCTGCTCGCGCTGGCTCTGGCTCTTGTCGGCATGCAACGCCTCCGCCTTCACGCCGTTGTCTTCGAGGTGACGCACGACGCGGTCGGCGCCATGCTTGGTCCGCGTGAAGACGAGGATCGAATCGTCGGCACCCAACTCCTTGAGCAGGTGCGTGAGCAGCGCCGTCTTCCGATGCCCGGGCACCGGGTACACGAAGTGCCGCACCGTGTTCGCCGCCTGCGAACGCCGACCCACCTGCACCACCGTCGGCTTGCGCAGATACTTGCGCGCCAACGCCTCGACTTCGGGCGGCATCGTGGCCGAAAAGAGCAGCGTCTGCCGATAGTCGTGAATCTGCGCGACGATGCGATTGATCTGCGGCGCGAACCCCATGTCGAGCATGCGGTCCGCTTCGTCGAGCACCAGGACTTCGAGATCGTCGAACACGACGTTCTGCTTCTCGAGGTGGTCGATCAGTCGCCCCGGCGTCGCCACGACGATGTCCACGCCATCGCGCAGCGCGGCCGTCTGCTGGTCGTAGCCCACGCCACCGTAGACCGAGATCACCTCGAGCCCCGTGCCCTCGCCGTACTTGCGCACGCTCGCCTCGACCTGCTGGCAGAGCTCACGCGTCGGCGTCAGCACCAGCGCCCGCGTACGCTTCGGTCCGCCCATGAGGCGCTCGATGATCGGAATCGTGAACGCCGCCGTCTTGCCCGTGCCGGTCTGCGCGAGCCCCATCAGGTCGCGCCCCTTGAGGGCCAGCGGCACTGCTTGGCTCTGGATCGGCGTCGGTCGCGTGTAGCCCGAGCGCACCAGCGACGCGAGCATGCGCTCGCTCAACCCGAGGTCGGCGAAGGTGATGTCGGAGGTCGCGGCCTCCTGCTGCGCGAGCGTCTGGTTCTCGCCGTCGGCCACCACGCGCGTGGAGGCCGGCGGCAGCAGCTCCGCCGCAATCGCGGAGGCAGGACTGCCAGCGGGCTTGGCCTTCTTCGGAGCCTTGTTCTTCGTCGGAGCCTTGGCCGTCGTCGAAGCCTTGGCCGTCGTCGAAGCCTTGGCCGTCGTCGAAGCCTTGGCTGCCGTCGAAGCCTTGGCTGCCGTCCAAGCCTTGGCTGCCGTCGAAGCCTTGGCCGTCGTCGAAGCCTTGGACTTCGACGCAGACTTCGCCCTCGTCCCCCCTGACTCCCCCCCTCTCCCCTTCACCGTCTCTCCATCGCCGCCCGTGCCCCCGTCCCGCGTCTCTCTCGTAGTCATCGTATCGGAAACCTAGTCAGGTCATCGAGCATCTGGGCGTTCACGCGCTGGGGGACTTCCTCCATCACGACATGCCCGCCATCGGGGATCCACGTGATGCGCCCGTTCGGCAGCAGACCCGCCAACGCCTCGGCGTTGCGCGGACGCACCGTGCGATCACGCGTCCCGAAGATGACGTGTGTCGGGATGTGCAGCCGCCGCAGCGTCGCCTCATCCCACAGGCCCCACTCAAACTCCTGCAGCATCTGGAACTGCGCACGCACCACCGCGGGGAACTGCGTCGGCGCCCAGTACTCATCCACATCGCGCTCGGTGAAGAATCCGAGCTTGCCATACACGCGATGCTGCACGAACGCGATGACTTCGCGCGGAATGAACTTCGCGATCAGTTCTCCGGGCAGCGGCGGCAGCAGCGGCGAGAGTCCCTGCCAGGGCGGAATCAAGCCGAAGCCCACCGCCCCGTAGAGCATGAGCTGTGAGACGCGCTCCGGCGCATCGAGGGCCGCGCGGACGACTACCTTGCCGCCCATGCTCTGTCCCGCCACGGCGGCTCGTTGCACCCCACAGGCGTCCATCGTCTCCAACACCGCGCGCGCGAAGGCGGCCACCGTGTAACTGCCCTTCGCCGTCGGCGCATCGCTCAGCCCGTGCCCGGGCAGGTCCAGCGCGAGCACGCGGTATCCGGCAGCCGCGAGCGGCAGGATGTTATGCCGCCAGAGGTAGGCACTCACGGCCCAGCCGTGCACGAGCAACACCGGCGGACCATCCGCAGGTCCCGCCTCGAGGACGCGCAGCTCCACGCCGCTGGCGAGGCGCATGCGGCGCACCGCGATACCCGACACACCGGCCGGAAACCATTCGGCGGGAGGCAAGCGCGTGCTCACGCGATCGCCTCCCGCCGACAATCCTGCACCCGCCGACTCAAACCAGCTTGATCGGACGGCCGCTCAGGCGCGCGATGAGCCCGATGCGGAACGTCACGTCGCACCAGCGCTCCTCTCCACCATGCGTCACTTCGAGCGGGAACATCGGCCACACATACGGATCCGTGCTCTTCGGCATCGCGAGTCCCTTGTGCGGGTGCCAGACGCCGTCACGCCCGCAGTCGTCGACGAACCGCTCGAACATCTTCGTCCACACTTCGTTGCGCTTCAGGAAGCCAAGGCGTGCCATCAGCTCCAACCACGCCAGCGCCTTCGGCACATCCGCTTCGACCGCATTGCGGTGGGGCAGCAAGTCACCGAGCACGGCGTAGGGCACCGGCGCGAGCGTCGTGCCGATCTGCTGCACCGACTCCTGGCGCGGCAGCGGCCGCGCCAGATACGCGTTCAGCAACTCCATCGCCTCGTAATGCTCGTTCTGGAACATCGGCATGTGCGCGATCAGATGCAGCGCGTAGATGCTGGGCGGGAATGCGTCGGGATGCAGCACCTGCTTGTTGCCCACCCGGATCCACGGCTTTTCCGCCAGTGGCGAGCGCACGAACTCGGCGATGCGCTCGATCGTGCGGCGCGCGAGGCCGCGCAAGCGCGGATCTGCCTCGAAGCCCGCCTGCGCCAACGCCGCGCCTGCGGCCTCGCGCAACAACTGCCGCTGCGCCATCAGGACTTCGGCTTCGACCTTGCCCTTCGTCGGACGCAACTCGTAGAGGAAGTCCGGGTCGTTGTCCTCGGCGAGCAAGCGGAACAGCACACGCTTGGTGTGCACGATCGGCGGCGCGTCCTTGTCCCAGCCGTACTCCAGCAGGCGGCGCATCGCGGGGATCGTGCCCACGCCCTCGAAATGCTCGGCGCGCTGCGACGGCAGCGACAGCATCGCGCCGTTCCAGAGACCGTTCACGTCGGCCTGCATGGCCAGTTCGAGCGCCGACTTCGACGCCATCGGCAAGACACCAGGCATGAACTCGATGCCAGCACCAGGCCTCACTACGTCCTTGATGGCGCGATACTGAATCGGTGGTGACGCATTCTCAAGCAGCCAACCGACAGGAAACGTCACCTCAGCCTCAGGCGGCGGAGGCGGCGCGAAGATCGATGTCGGTGATACGATTGGGGTCGTCAAGCAGTACCCGTGGCTAACGCCATACGAGAAAACAACTTATCAGCCGCAGGTTCATCAAAACCCGCGCCGCAGAAATCCCTTACCCGTGGGGATGGTGAAGGATACCATTTCTGACGGAATCCGCCAGATTCTTCGCATGCGCGGTGAATTCGTGGACGTGGGGGGAAGCCGCCTCTACTACTATGCGGCGGGCACCCGCGGCGCCGGTGTACCGGTGGTGCTCATCCACGGATTCCCCATGGCGTCACGCCTGTGGCACGGATTCGTGCCAGAGTTCGCGCCCGGGCACCGGCTCATCATCGTCGACCTCCCGGGCTTCGGGCGCAGCGACGCGCCCAGCGCCGCGCGCACGGGCTGCGGAGCGCATGCGGCGGCAATCCACGCCCTGCTCGACGACCTCGGCGTCGACCAAGCGTACATCGTCGGCCATGGACTCGGCGGCGGCGTCGCCCAGGCCTTCGCCGTGCAGTGGCCGACACGTGCCGCCGGACTCGCCCTCATCAGCTCCGCCGGATTCGGCGTCAAGCCGCAGCGCATGGCGCGACTCGCGCGCGCCCTGGGTCCCCTCGCGCGCATCACGCCACCGGGCGTCCTCGCCGGACTCGTACACGGCTCGATTCGTCGCGGCTTCGCCGATCCCGCGCGCTCGCATCTCACGCTCGACATCTGTCTGCGCCAGTTCACCTCGGAATACGGTCGCGACACGCTCGCCGCCCACCTCGCGGCGATGCGCAACTGCGACACGTCGTCCTGGTCGCGGCGCCTCGGCGAGCTCGACGTCCCGGCCATCGTCGTCTGGGGCGAAGATGATCCGTTCTATTCCGTGGCCCTCGGCGAACGTCTACATCAGGCGCTCAAGGGATCGACGTTCACCGTGATTCCGGGCGCTTCGCACTTCGTCCCCGAAGACCAACCCGAGGCGCTGCGACGCGCGCTCGAGCCGCTACTCCTTCGCGCCACGGTCTAGACGCGCTTCGTCCACCGCCTCGGCCACGCGCTCCACGTCGCGCACGAGCGCGTTGATCTCCTGCGTCTGCGGCCCTTCGTCCGCGACGCGTGCCGCCACGCCAGAACTCCGCAGGCGCGTGAGATCCAGCTTCATGGTCTCGAGCACCAGCACCGCCTGCTCCAGTTGCACCTTCAGCGAGCCGCGACGCTCGGCGAGGTCGGTCAGCGTGGCCCGCTGCCGTTCCAGTAACTCCAAGCGCCGCGTCCGCTCAGAGCCATCGGGCATTGCCTCGGCCTGCGCGATACGCGTCTCCAGCCGCACCAAGGCGTCGGGTGAGGCATCCGCGTCGAGGGCATGCAAGGCGATCGCCAACGTGCGCACGCGCTCGACCAAGGCCTCGACCGTCGGCTCGATCTCCGGGAGCAGCGTGCGCTCCTGCTCCGGCAATCGTGCCAGCATCGAGCGGATCTTCGCCCGCGCGTCAAAGGCATCGCGCAGCGCCGGGCCGAACTGACCCGCGAGCACGTCCTGCGGTACGGCATCGAGCACGGCCTGCGCCGCCGTGGCCGCCGCAGGCGCCGGCAGCTTGGGCTCCAGGCGGCGCAACGGCGTCTCGTCGCCGCGCGTCCGAGGCTCCGGCTTGCGGAAGATGTCGCGCACCGGAATGCCATCGGCCCACAGATCCGTCACGCGGCGCACGATGCCGTAGCCGATGCCGATCGCCGGGAAGATCACCCACGGAAAGGACGGCGACGTGATCGCATTGATGAGCGCCAGCATGCCGACCGTCACCACACCGGTCGCGATGCGCTTGCGCACTCCGGCGATGCGTTCCTCCGGCGTCTTCTGCTGCAGCACGAACTCGCCCATGCGCTGCGCCGCCACGCGCAGCTCCTCGCGCTGCGCACGCGGCTGGTTGCGCACCTGCTCGCGCCAGCGTCGCGCTTCCTCGCGCCACTGCTTGAGCGCCTCGCGTCCCTCGGTGCGCGCGTTGGCATCGCGCATCCAGTCGCGCGGCAGATGCGGAAACTCCGGCCCCGGCACCGGCGTGCGCGCATGCAACTGGTCCAGCGGGTCCTCCGAAGGGGCCGGCAGGCTCGGCGCCGGCAGCGGCGGCAGCCCCACCGACGACGACTGGCGCGGCGTGGCGCCCGACGGTCGCGCGGCGGCTGCCGAGCGACGCTTCATCGATGGCGACTCGGCATCTTCGGCCAGCGCCCCGCGGAACTCGGCCGCCGTCGCCCAACGCGCATCACGGCCCTTCTCCAGCGCGCGGTCGATGGCGTGAATCAAGTTCTCCGGCAGATCGGCCCGCACATCGCGCAGCGGACGCGGGCGCTCGCTCAGGTGCTTCATCAACATCGTCGGCGTGTTGCTCGCCTGGAACGGCAGCTCGCCGGCCAGCATCTGGTAGCCGACGATGCCAAGCGCGTAGAGGTCGGCGCGCCCATCGACTTCTCGCTCGCCCATCGCCTGCTCGGGACTCATGTACGCCGGCGTGCCCACGGCGATGCCCGTCGCGGTGAGGCGCTGATCGCCCTCCGCCGCGCGCGCGATGCCGAAGTCCGTCACCAAGGCGCGACCCGTGCCGCGTTCGAGCAAGATGTTGTCTGGCTTGATGTCGCGGTGCACCACGCCTTCGCGATGCGCGTAGTCCAGCGCCTCGCAGACCTCGCGCAACACGCGTCGCACCACGTCGAGCGCCGGGCGCGGTTCCCTGTGCAGGCGCTCGGCCAGCGATTCACCATCGACGAGCCCCATCGCCATCCACACCAGCCCATCGCGCTCGTCCACGGCGTAGATCGGCACGATATGCGGATGCGAAAGTCCGGCGGCCATCTCGGCTTCGCGCAGGAAGCGACGCTTCACTTCATCGCGGAACGCCAGCTCGGGCGGCAGTACCTTGAGCGCGACCTTGCGGCGCAAGCGTACGTCGGTGGCGCGGTATACCACCGCCATGCCGCCGCGCCCGACTTCTGCCTCGATTGCGTAATGGCCGTCCACCGCGGCGGCGAGCCGCGTCAGCAGTGCGTCGTCAGCCACGGGTCTTGCCGCGGTCCATGCGTGCGAGCTGGTCGCCCGCATACACCGACGCGTCCACCTCGCGCGCGAGCGCGGCGGCGCGCTCGGCGACCGTGGTGAGCTGCTGCCAGCTCTGGTTGCCCGTCTTCAGGCGCAGCACGTCGAACTTCAGGTTCTGCAGCGTCAGCGCCACGTTCTCCAGCTTGGCCGCGAGCTCGCGGCGCCGCTGTTCCAGATCCGCCGCGCCACGGCGCGAGCGCTTCAGCAGCGCCAGACGACGCACGCGCGCCTCGGACGCCTGCACGTCCAGCGGATTCGCCTGGGCCTCGAGCGCGGCGATCTCCTTATCCATGGCGGCCACGCTGACATCACCCAAGTCGCGCTCCACGCTGGTGAGCGCCGTCGCGATGCCCATCACCGACTCCGACAGGCTGCGTGCCGTCGGAAACACGTCGGGGATGCGCGCCTTGTCGGAGTTCGGAAGCGACTCCACGAGACGCAGCACTTCCTCGCGATCGAGCAGCGCCTGACGCGCCGTCGCGGCGTGCGGCCCCGAGCCCAAGGCCGCGGCGTCCGCCGATGTCAGCCCGGGCAGGCCATTCGCCGGCGAGGCGGACTCGACGCTCAGGCGGCGACGACGCGCCTTCTCGCGAATCTCCATCCGCTTCTCGCGGTCCCAGATCGCCTTCGCGCTATCCACCGTGTCCGCGGCGACATCGACGATCATCTTGTCGCGCGGCTGGCGGAACACATCGCGCCAATCGAAGCCATCGCTCCAGAGCCGCGCGTACTTGTACGCGATGTTGATGCCCCAGAACGCCGAGATGAAGAGGAAGTTCGGTCCGCCGAGGAAGTTCACGAAGAACAGCGCACCCGTCACGAAGAGGAACGGCGCGATGGCCTTCCGGAAGGTGACGACCGTGCGGTGCTCCCAACGCACGAGCTCTTCGGGCGTCGGCGCGTCGGGGTCGAAGTCCGCCGGCGGCGTCCACGTGGCCTGCGGCTGCGGATACGCATTGCCCACGCGCTGCGGCAGCTGCGGCACGTTGCCCGTCTCCAGCGCCTGCACGAAGGCCCGCGCATCCGGAAAGCGGTCGTCCGGATTCTTCTCGAGGCAGAGCATCACGGCCCGCGCCAGGTCCGGCGGCACCATGGCGCGCTGGTCGATCGGCACCGGCTTCTCGCTCAGGTGCTTCACCAGCAGCGCAGGCGCGCTCGACGCATTGAACGGCAGGTCGCCGCAGAGCATTTGATACGCGACGATGCCGAGCGCATAAAGGTCCGTGCGCCCGTCGATGTCCCGATCGCCCGCCGACTGCTCGGGACTCATGAACGCCGGCGTGCCGATGGCGATGCCCGTCGCCGTAAGCTTCGAGTCGCTGCCTTCGCTGACGGCGCGCGCGATGCCGAAATCCGTCACCATCGTGCGCCCGGTGGCGGCATCGATGAGGATGTTGTCCGGCTTGATGTCGCGGTGCACCGTGTTCTGCGAATGCGCGTAGGCCAGCGCGTCACCGACTTCGCGCAGGATGCGCCGCGCCTCTTCCGGTGCCACGGGCCCCTTGGTCGCGATGCGGGTGCCGAGGTTCTCGCCCTCGACCAAGGCCATCACGAAGTACACCAGGCCTTCGCGCTCGTCGACGCTGTAGATCGGGACGATGTGCGGATGCGACAGCTGCGCGGCCATCTCCGCCTCGCGCAGGAAGCGCGAGCGGATCTCCGAACGGAACGCGAGTTCCGGCGGCAACAGCTTGATGGCCACGGGCCGCTTGAGGCGCTTGTCGCGCCCGCGGTACACAATGCCCATGCCGCCGCGGCCGATTTCCTTCTCGACCTCGTACTGCGACTCCAGCACTCGCATGACATGCGATTGCAGTTCCGCGTCGGATTGGCTGAGGCGCGAGTCGCTCAAGGTGCGTGCGAAGGGCGTGCGGGGTGGGGGAACCGGAGCGGCAAAGATACGGCCTGAACGAGTCCGATACCACACCTCGGGCCGAACGCGTTACCGTGGCAGTCCCTACGTCAGGACGGCGTGACAAAGTTGCAATCCCCGCCAAAAGGTCGTAAGTCAGGGCGGAACGCAGATTGCGTGAGGGGGATATTCCCAATGCACACACCCATCTTCATCATCCCCCAGGATCCATCGAGATGAGCACCCGCCAGACTCTCCCCGTCCTGCCGCTGCGCGGGACGGTCATTTTCCCGGGGCTGACCGCCCCGATCGCGGCGGGCCGTCCGGGCACGCTGCGCGCCATCGAGAGCGCCCTCAAGGGCGATCGCCTCGTCTTCGCCGTCGCGCAGAAGGACAACACCGAGGAGCCCTCGGCCGACATCCTCTACTCGATGGGCGTCATCGC
>PNKF01000034.1 GCA_013822285.1 Gemmatimonas sp. | reverse complement strand
TGTAATGCCCTTCGTGAAGGGCGAGTCGCTGCGCGACCGCATCGATCGCGAGAAGATGCTGCCGATCGAAGACGCGATCCGCATCACGCTCGAAGTCGCCTCGGCGCTGGGCCATGCGCACGAGCAGGGCATCGTGCACCGCGACATCAAGCCGGAGAACATCCTGCTCTCCGGCGAGCATGCGTTGGTCGCCGACTTCGGCATCGCGCGCGCGGCGACGGAGGCGGGGCAGCAGAAGCTCACGCAGACGGGCATGGCGGTGGGCACGCCGGTGTACATGGCGCCCGAGCAGTCCACCGGCGATCAGGTCGGCCCCACGGCCGACATCTATTCGTTGGGCTGCATGCTCTACGAAATGCTCGCCGGCGAGCCGCCGTTCAACGGCCCGAATGCCATGGCTATCATGGCGCGGCATCTCATGGAGCAGGTGCCGAGCATCCGCGTGGTGCGGAATGCCGTGCCAGAAGAGATCGAGCAGGCGATCTTCATCGCGCTCAACAAGGCGCCGGTAGACCGCCCGCAGACGGCGGCACAGTTCGCCGAGTTGTTGAGCGGCATCTTCGGCGCGACGAGCACCATGCGCGTGATGCGCGGCACGCGCTCGATGATGACGCCGATGCCGATGACGGGCACCTTCTCGGTGCCGCCTCCGCCGCTGCCCTGGTACAAGCGACCGGAGACCTTCTGGACGGCCTTCGGCGTGACGATTGCCTCTGTGGCGACGGTGTTCGGCCTCTCACAGATGAACAAGGGGCGTGCGCCGGCGTCACTCACGGCCGAGCAGCGCCGTGTCGCCGTGCTGCAGTTCACGGACGCGAGCCGCGACTCGTCACTGGGGCCGGTGGCGGAAGGTCTCACCGACGGACTGATCCGCACGCTGGGCACCAGTAGCAGCATCACCGTGATCTCGCGCGATGGTATCGAACCGTATCGCAACGCGACGATCGGCGTGGACAGCATCGCCCGTGCGCTGCGCGTGGGTTTCCTCGTGCGCGGTGAGGTTGAGCCGAGCGGCGATCGCGTGCGCGTCAGCGTGCGACTCGACGACGCCAGCGGTGCGCGCCTCGAAAGCGGCAGCTTCTCCGTGGCGCGCGATAGCGTGCTCATGCTGCAAGACTCCATCGGCGCGATTGCGGCGAATCTCATCCGCGGACAGCTCGGCCAAGAGCTGAGCGTGCAGGCGCAGCGCGTGGCGACGTCGAGCCCGGCCGCCTGGCTGCTCCTGCAACGCGGCATCCAGGAGCAGCGTCGCGCGCAGACGCTGCCGGGCGCCGAGCGCGAGGCGGTCTGGCTGCGTGCCGATTCGCTGTTCGCCGAGGCGCAGGCGCTCGACGCCCGCTGGGCCGAGCCGCACGTGCGTCGGGCCAGCATCGCCCTCACGCGCGCGCGGGCCCGGAATCGCAATCAGCAAGACGAAATGCGCGCCCTGAGCGCCGAGTCGAACGCGCACGTCGAGGCCGCGCTGGAGTTGGACCCCAACAACGCGGACGCCTTCGAGATCCGCGGCACGACCGCGTTCTTCGGCTGGAACTTCAATCTCGAGACCGATCCGACGCGCCGCGACGTCGCGCTGGCCAACGCCATTCGCGACCTCGAGCGGGCCACGACGATCAATCGCCGGCAGGCCAGCGCCTTTTCGACGCTCGCGGCGGTGTACGCGAACACGCCGGGCAAGACGACGAACGACATCTACATCGCCGCGCGTGAGGCGCTGACGGCCGACGAGTTCCTCGCGACCGCGAACATCACACTGTCGCGACTGGCGAACGCCACCTACGACCTGGGGAACTCCGACGCGGCCCGGCAGTACTGCGGCCAGTTGTTCAGTCGCTTTCCCAACGACGTCCGCGCCTGGCGTTGCCAGCTCAACAACCTGACGCTGCCGGGCGCCCAGCCGGACCTCGCGCAGGCCTGGGCGCTGGTGGATTCCGTCGTCGCCCACACCCAGCCGGCCGACACAGCGCACTGGCGTCGGACGGGGAATATCCTCGTCGCCGGGGCGCTGGCCCGAGTCAGTGGAGGCCAGGGGCCGCTGGCCGACAGCGCGCGCCGGGTCATCCGGCGGAACGTCGGCGACGCCAGCGTGGACCAGCTGCGCGAGCTGGCCTATTACGCGTCCTTCGTGTCGGTCATCCTCGGGGACCGCCAGGACGCCTACCGGCTGCTGCGCGAGTACATCGCGGCGAACCCCAACAAGGCCCGCATCCTGCGCGACGAGCCCGGGTGGTGGTTCGGGGTGATCGCCGAGACGCCCGAATACCGCCAGATCATGGGGAGTGCCCAGTAGTTTCTGGACAGCTTGACCTAGGCTAAGTGTTGTAATTTACGTCACTTGCGAGGACTGTCACAGAGTGACACTTTAGCGCGGGCCTTTTACGGCCCGCCTCCCTCACAAGGATTTTGCAGATGCGCAGAACCCGGATCGCCGCAGCCCTCTTGCTCGCCGTTGTCGCGAGCGCGTGCGCGGACCTCCTCCCCACGACGTCGCGTCCGGCGTCAGGCCTCATCGTCAACTCTGGCAGCTGCACGGCCACGCTGAGCTCGCTGCTCGCGCAGGCTGATACGGTGTTTGGCGCGGGCGCGCCGAACGTCAACTCGGTGGTCGGGAAGATCAACAACCTCGATCACCATCTGAACAACAACAACCCGGCCGAGGCGAAGAACCGCGCCTTCGAGACCGTGGCCTTCGTGTTGCAGAAGGAGCGCGAGAACGACCTCGCCGGCACGGCTGAGGAGATCGCGCGCTTCGTCAACGCGATCTACTGCTACGCCGGCCTCGACATCACGATCAGCGATCCGGCCAACAGCTGGCTGATCTATCCGTCGGACTCGGCCCAGATCATCTACGGCCTGAACAACACGGCCGGCATCTCCTTCCCGGCCTTCCCGGTCGTCGAGCCCTCGATGGTCACCATCGAGGAGTACAACGGCACGCTCAACACCGTGCTCGACCAGTACCCGGGCTTCATCTACATCCGCCTGCAGAACGAGCTGAGCAGCGCGCTGACGGGCAACGTCACGATCAGCGTCTGCGCCACGGGCGTGCCGGAGTCGGTGGATCTCAGCGACCTGCGCCTGGGTCACGGCATCCGCGACACGGGCTTCGTCGTGACGCCGCTGCCGACGGCGGCCGATCCGGTCGAGCCGACGCTCACCTGCGACGCGCCGGCTCCGTCATTCGCCGCGCGCATCATCGATCGCGTGGCCTCGGTCCTCTCGCCGCGCAGCGCCCAGGCCTCGGCGGCGATGGTGCGTCGCTTCGGCGGCGGCGTCAGCGGCACCGCGAATGAGTTCAGCCCCTTCGCGCCGGTCGACGCCGCGCTCAGCTTCGGCGGCGGCGTCAGCGGCACCGCGAACGAGTTCCTGCGCGCTCCCTCGCTCTTGCTCGAGGAAGGCGCCAGCGAAGTCATGAGCAGCGTGGAGCCCTGCAGCACGACCTCGGTCGGCGCTGACGTGCCCACCGAGTGCCTGCCGGTGGTGACGATCCAGACCCGCACGGTCGGCACCAAGCTCGAGGGCGTGCCGGTCGATTGGTACGTGCCGGCGACCAGCGGCGGCACGATCGCCACGCGCGGTGGCATCGACAGCCAGATCAGCTGCGGCAGCTTCGGCCGCACGGCCAGCAGCCTCACGACGGACAAGGGCAACGCCGGCGTCTGCTGGAACGTCTCGACCGTCGGCACCTACACGGTGATCGCGAAGGCGCGCATCGGTGGTGACGCGCCGGAAGGCGTGCGCTTCGTCAATGGCAGCACGGGCGCCGACTCGGTGATCTTCACCGTGACGGTGACCCCGGTGACCATCAGCATCGTCGCGGGCAACAACCAGACGGCCGCGGCCGGCACGACGCTGCCGATCTCGCCGACGGTGCGCGTGCTCGACGCCAACGGCCAGCCGGCGGCGAACGTGCTCATCGACTGGACCGCGCTCGGCAACAGCGATGCGAGCGTCACCCCGACGATGACGCGCACGAACGCCAGCGGTGAAGCCTGGACCAACTGGACGATCGGCGCGGGCTACAACGAGCTGCGCGCGATGGTGCGCAATGCCTCGGATTCGACGGCCGTGTACTTCACGGCCTCGGGCTCGAGCGGCACGGTGGCCATCAACTCCTGCCCGCTCGGTGGCGGTCGCGATCCGATCAACGACCCGTCGCGCCCCTTCGGCTTCTGGGTGCCGGGTCCGGCCAACGGCATTACGATGCGTGAAGTGGACCTCTACTTCGGCGCCTCGGGCAAGGCCAACGCGCCGACGACGTATCAGATCGCGCTGATCACGCGCCGCGGCGGCGGCTTCCTGGGTCCGGTGGTCGACACGACCATCGTGCCGGTGGAGCTGCGCGGCAACGCCAGCGAGAACAAGCGCGCGACGTTCCGCCTGCGCAACCCGATCGTCGGTCGCTCGGGCAACGCTTCGTCAGCGGCGAACGCGGTCGCGATGCGCTTGGTCGTGATCTCGAACCCCGATGGTGCGACCCTGAACTTCAACACGGGTCCCTGCCCGCTCGGCAACTGCAAGCCGGCGCGTGAGTGCATGGCCACCGAAGTGAATCTCCAGACGGTCACGTCGTCCAAGTTGCTCGGTGACGTGTACCGGCGGTCGGTCGGTATCCAGATCCGCGGGAACTGACGGCGGCCACAGAGGCACAGAGACACAGAGGATTGCGCTGGTTCGATAACTGCAAACGCGTTGGGGGCCCGCACCGATATCTCGGTGCGGGCCCCCAATGCATTCAAGACGATTCCACGGCGCTCATCGCGAGGCACGCAAAGCTCCGTGTCTCCGTGCCTCTGTGGCAAATCAGGTAAGGCTCAGTACCGGAAATAGTGCGTGTACTTCACGACCAGCGCCCCACGCTGCGGCTCCATCAACTGGAAGGCCCGCTCCGGCACCGTCGGCCACACGGAGTTCCACACGACGAACAAGTCCGACCCCGGCGACGGCGTCCAGCGCAGGCGCGCATTGAGTGCCGCGCGATCTGATTGGTCGTCGTACTGCACGAAGCCCGTGAGCGTAAGCCTCGGGTTCACGGCGTAGTCGCTGCGCAGGCGGCCCGTGTGCGCGATGAACTCGCCGCTCGGCA
Source organism: Gemmatimonas sp. (assembly GCA_013822285.1). Classification (GTDB taxonomy): domain Bacteria; phylum Gemmatimonadota; class Gemmatimonadetes; order Gemmatimonadales; family Gemmatimonadaceae; genus Pseudogemmatithrix. Next base: position 8,798 of record PNKF01000034.1, on the reverse strand, counting down.
GCTTCACGTCGTTGCGCTCGAACTCGACGAAGAACTCGTAGTGCGGCTGCAGGCGCAGGCGCAGCGAGGTCTCGAAGTCAAAGCGACGGCCCGTGTAGAACTCACCGATCGACGTCTCCATCCGCGGCACCACGCGCCGCAGGTTCGCGCCCTCCACCACCAGCTCGGCGCGCGACCACCAATACTCGCCGGCCGGCACCGAGGTGCCCGGCACCAGGTTGAAGGTCGTGCCCGGCGCGTCGAAGATGCGATACAGGTTCAGCTCCACGCGGTCGCCGCTCTGGAACTGCGCGCCGATGGGCCGGATGTTGAGGTTCGCGTTGTCGAGCTTGCCGCTGTCGGCCCACACCACGTTGTAGCCGAGCAGTTTGAACTCCCAACGGCGCACGACGCGCGCATCGCGCGGACGGGGCGTGATGGCCGTGTTGCCGGCGAGGCGATGGATGCCACGCTGGATCACGAAACCCAGCGCCGGATCGTAGGCCTGCTCCACGCGATCGTAGCGCATCACGATGTCCGCATGGTCGTTGGGATAATTGACCATGAAGCGGTAGTGCGCACCGACATCTCCACCGACGGAGTCGCGGCTCCACGCGGCGTTGCCGAGGAAGACGAGGTTGTCGCCCTTGCCGACGATGTACGGCAGCTGGAAGTCCACGCCGCCGGAGGCCGCGCCCGGGCGAGACGCGCGATCGCTGTACGTGCCCATCGCGCCGATGAAGCCGCGGCCCAGCACATCGCGACGGATGCGCAGCACGCCGTCGCTCACGGATTCGTTGCCCTCGGTGCGCGCGGCGATCGCGCCCACTTGATAGCGGCCGAAGCGGCCCTGCATGCGCGCGCCGTAGGGAATCGTCTGCGGCACGCCGCCAGCGCCCAGGCCGATGCGGCGCGAGTAGAACATCTGCGTCTGCTGCTCACGCCCGAACGAGAAGATGCCCGCGCCCTCGGTGAAGAAGGGGCGTCGTTCGGGGAAGAACAGCGGGAAGCGCGTGAGGTTCACGATCTGCCGGTCCACGTCGGCCTGCGCGAAGTCCGGGTTGGCCGTGAGGTCGACGGTGAGCGTGCGGGTGAGCGGCAGCTTGATGTCGAGACCGGCGCGGCCGAAGGCCGTTTCCTGCTTCACGGCCGTTGAGGATCCATCCGGCGAGAACACCCGCTCGACAGGCGCCGCCTGGAAGAGTCCATACGGCCGGAACTCTGCGCGGGCCCGCGGGGGCAGGTTCGAGAAGCCGTCGATCGTCCCCTCGCGCTCGAGGAAGCGCAGGCCTTCCGTGCGGCGCCAGGCGCGCCAGAGCAACTCTTCGTTCGTGCGCGGCATGAAGCGTCGGAAATTCATGCCCATCTTCGTGACGTCGTCCGGATAGCGCAGCGTCGCCCAGGGAATGAGCATCTCCGCGGTCCAGCCATCCGCATTGATCTGCGTGCGCACGTCCCAGATGCCGTCCCACTCTTCGTTGCCGCTTTCGAAGGTGACGTGCTCGCCGTCCCACATCGCGCCGTTGGAATTGGTGCGGAAGTAGAACGCGCTGCGCTGGTCGGAGAGACCGTCGATCATCAGCGAGACGTAGTCATCCGAGCGCAACTCGGCGTCGCGGCGCAGCTGCGTGCGCACGACGTTCGCGATGTCGCGGTCGTAGACCCACCAGGCGATGACCAGGCCTTGGGGCGTGGCCAGCAGGCGCACGACGGTACGCTCGCTGGGCGTGCCGCCCTCCACGGGCTCCTTCTGGCGGAACTCCCAGATCGAGTCGGCCTGCGCGTAGGCGGGCTCGTCGAGCTTGCCGTCGAGCGTGATGGCGGCGGGCGTCGTGAAGACGCGGGGCACGCGCTCGGCGGAGGCCGAAGCCTGGGCACCTGACGCGAGGGGCAGCAGCAGCGAGAGCGCCAGGACGGCGAGCGAGCGGAGCATTGGTGAGAAATTACGCGGGCCTGGAAGGGAGCGTTGCGAGGTTCACGACCCCTGGCCCCGGAGATTCCCGGCTGCAGGGACCGCGACTCGCGGGTATCATTTGCATATGATGACTCATCTTCGCCTCGCCGCCGTCCTCGGCGGCCTCGTCCTCGCGGCGCCCACGCTCGTCGCGCAGGAGATCAAGGAACGTGAGATTCGCGCTCACCTTGAGTTCTTGTCCAGCGACCTGCTCGAAGGCCGCGCTCCGGCCACGCGCGGCGGCGCGCTGACCGAGTCCTACCTCGCGGCGCAGCTGCGCTACCTCGGGCTGGAGCCCGCCGTGAATGGCTCCTATCTGCAGCGCGTGCCGATCGACGTGGTCGCCGCTCAACGCAGCGGCATGCGCGCCGTGGCCACGGGCAAGGCGACGGCGACGCTGCGGTATCCCGACGATGTGGTGGTCTGGGCGGGGTCCTCGGCAGAGACCAGCGCCGCCAAGGCCGAAGTGGTGTTCGTCGGCTATGGCGTCACCGCGCCGGAGTTCCGCTGGGACGACTTCAAGGGCGTGGATGTGCGCGGCAAGATCCTGCTGGTGCTCGTGAACGATCCGCCGGCGCCGGCCGCGGAGCCGCAGCTCTTCGGCGGCAACGCGATGACCTATTACGGCCGCTGGACCTACAAGTTCGAAGAAGCCGAGCGCCGCGGTGCGGCGGGCATGCTCATCGTGCACAACACCGAGCGCGCGGGCTACGGCTGGGCCACGGTGGTCGGCAGCTGGGCCAAGGACCAGCGCATGCTGCCGCGCAATCCGCAGTTGCCCGCCCCGCTGGCCTTCCGGGGTTGGCTCACCGAAGACGCGACCACGAACCTGCTGCGGCAGGCCGGCCTCGACCTCTCGCGCCTGCGGCGTGATGCGGAGTCGAGGAACTTCCGCCCCGTCGCGACGGGCATCACGCTGGACATCGGCTTCACGAACACGGTGCAGCATCTCGAAAGCCACAACGTGATCGGCCGTATCGCGGGCACGGATCCCGAGGCCTCGAAGGAGCACATCCTGCTCTCGGCGCACTGGGATCACTTAGGCATCGGGCCGGCGGTGAACGGCGACAGCATCTACAACGGCGCGCTGGACAACGCCTCGGGTACGGCGAACCTGCTCGCCTTGGCGCATGCGCTGGCACATGGCACTAAGAACAAGCGTTCCGTGCTCGTCGCGTTTGTCACCGCTGAAGAGAGCGGACTGCTGGGCTCGGACTTCCTGGCGCTCAACCCCGTGGTGCCGACTGAGCAGATCGTCGCGAACCTGAACGTCGACGGCGGCAACGTGCTCGGCGAGACCCGCGACCTCACGGTACTCGGTGACACCAAGAGCTCGTTGGGCCCGCAGATCGCGGCGTTGATCCAACCAAAAGGCATGAGGATCTCACCCGATGCGCATCCGGAGCGTGGCTACTTCTATCGCTCGGATCACTTCGCCTTCGCGAAGGTCGGCGTGCCGTCGGTGAGCATCGGCGAAGGCGATGACTTCGTGGGGCGGCCGAGGGAGTGGGGGCAGCAGCAAGCGGAGGAGTACACCACGCATCGCTATCATCAGCCGGGCGATGAGTATCGCGCGGATTGGGATCTGCGTGGGGCGGTGCAGTTGACGACGATTGTCCTCGAATTGACGCGCGAGCTGGCGAACTCTACGGTGTGGCCGAGCTGGGCTCCGACGGCGGAGTTTCGGCGGGCGCCGCGGATGTGAGTGGAGGGAACGACAACGGTGAAGGGTGAACGGTGAAGGTTGAACGGTGGACGGTGAAGGGTGAAAGGTGACCGTGAATGGGGCGGGCTGGATGACGGAAATTCGATCGCTGCTGGGAGCACTGCTGCTCGCGACCTGCCTCGACCGTCCAGCGGCGGCGCAGGCGCTGAATCGCGACTCGCTGCGCACTGCGATTGAGCGCGGGGTGATCGGCTCGGACTGGACGGCGATTGACCGCGCGGTGGTGGTGCTGCGCGGCGCGACACAGTCGGTGTCTGGGCGCAATGATGCCTGGCTGCACTATGACTTTGCGTACGCATTGCATCGGCGGGCCAGCGGGTTGATCGTCGAAGGGCGCGCGGGCGCGGCGAAGGGGATGCTCGAGGAGGCGGTGACTGCGGCGGCGCGCTCGCGTGAGCTGGGAGCGGGCGCGGCGGCGCAGGCCTTGGAGGGCGCGGTCACCGGGCAGCTGGCCGGCGCGGCGGGCGGCCTCGCGTTGATGCGCTACGGACGCGCGTCGCTGAAGCTGTTGGAAGAGGCGGTCGCGGCGGCGCCGAACGATCCGCGGGTATCGCTGCTGAATGGCATCACGCGCGTGAATGCGCCGGCCTTTGCCGGTGGTGGAGCGGCGCGCGGCGAGGCGGAGCTGCGGCGGTCGCTGGTGTTGTTTCGCAACGATCAGGCGCGTAGCCCACATCCCACTTGGGGCCTCGCGGATGCGCACATCTGGTTGGCGATCGCGCTCGAGAAGCAGGACAAGCTCGTCGAGGCGCGGGCCGAGCTGGCGCGGGCGCTGGAGATCGCGCCCGGCCATCGCTGGGTAACGGAGACGCTGCAGCCGCAGTTGGCGCGGCGGCGCTGAGCGCCGTAGTAACTCGGCGCGCAGGCGTTCACGGCTTATTGCGGAAACACCGCGCGAATGCCCGCACGGGCGATCTGCGCGTCCTGCTGCGAGGTCACGCCACTCACGCCCACGGCCCCGAGCACGCGGCCATCGACGATGATCGGCACGCCGCCTTCGAGCGGCAGCATGCCTTCGACGGCGAGCAGCACCGTGCGTCCGCCGGCGACGGCGTCTTCGAGCGACTTGGTCTCACGGCGCCAACGGGCGGCCGTGCGGGCCTTGGCGCGGGAGATGTCCACGCTCTGCTGATGCGCGCCGTCGAGCCGCGCGAAGAACAGGAGCTCGCCGGCCGGATCGACCACCGCGATCGACACGCCCCAGTTGTTGCGCTGCGCCTCTTCGGCCGCCGCGGCGGCGATGCGGCGCGCGCCTTCGAAGGTCAGGGCGGTCACCTGCGTGGTCACGCCAGCCGGAGCGGGGGTAGGCGCAGACGCCTGTGCCGCCACGGCGAGGGGAGCGAGGCCGGCCAGGGCCGTGGCCAGCACGAGAGAGCGGGCAATGCGGACAATCATGGAAATCGTGACGGAGGTGGACGTGCGCGAACGGCGTTCCTGCTGTAGCATATACGCAACCCTTACGGAGTGGGTGGCATGTCCGGACTCGACGACAAGTCGATCGCGAATCTCGTCAAGAAGATGCAGAAGCAGGCCAAGCCGCGGAACGTCGAAGCCAAGACGTACGATGCGACGGCTCCACAGCGCGTGACGGACGAGCAGGATCAGGAACGAGACCGGATGTTCAAAGAAATGAAGCGCCGCGAGTTCTAGACTCGCGGCGCTTCGCGCCATCTGGCGGTTACGCCCGCGGCGTCGCGGGCGAGTGCTGGCTCATTCCCAGTTCATAGACCCGCCGCGAGGCGCGTGAGCAGGTCGGCGAGGTCCGTCGTCAGCTGCTTACCGCGCTGTGCCCTCACGTGATTCGTGAAGGCGCGGGTACCATTGCGCAGCTGGGCGCACATCGTGGTCGCCTGGCGCGGCGCCAGCTCGCGAACGAGCGTGCAGAGATCCGTCGCGCTCGCCGTCACCGAGAAGCTCGTCGTCGCCGTGGCGCTGTTGCCCGCGACGTCCGTCGCCGTGGCGGTGAGCGTCGTCGTACCGAGGGGCAGCGTGTAGGCGCGTGCGTTCACCGTCGGGCAGACGCTGGTCGCGACGCCGCTGCCGATGTCCGTCGCCGTGCAGTTGATCGCGATGACATCGAGCAATCCATAGCTGCTGGCATTACCCGAGAACGTGATGCTCGGCGCCGTCGTATCCGACTCCTCATCGTCGCCGCCGTCATCGTCGCCGCCACCATTGTCGTCACCGCCGCCCGACGGCGGCACGACGCTCAGCGTATCGATGCGCGTCGGCGGCGCCGTCGGCGGATCCAGCGTCGGCTCCGCACCACCGCCCACGGGCGCGAGGTTCACGTTGCCGACCTCGACGAGGAACAGCGCGCGACGCTCCTCCGCACGCAGACGGGCGAACCCTTGTGACTCCCAGGACGGCACCGAGAGATCGGCCGTGCGGAATCCATCGAAGGTGAAGCGACCCGGCTTGTTGAGCGAGGTCCCGCCGCCCACGCAGATCGCCGGATTCGACGTCGGCAGCGCCGAGCCCACCGGCAGCGACGTCACCAAGCCACAGTGCATCGTCGCACCGGTCGGCGTGTTCACGATGACGACCTGCAGGTCGCCGGCGCCGAGCGCGTTGTCGCCGTTGTCGATGAAGAAGCGCACGTACATCTGACCGATGTCGACGATCGGCAACCCGCCGTGCTCGACAGAGCCGAGGAAGTCGAGCTGACCCCCGAACTGCGTGATCACCAAGCTCCAATCGGAGACACCCGGCGGCAGCGCACCCAAGCTGGGATTGTAGGCGTAGCGCGTGCTGCTGAAGACCGCGCAGATCGGATCCGCCGGATCCGCACAGATCTTCGGTGCCGTCGCGTCGATCACGCGCGCGGCCGGAGCCACGGGCGCAGACGCATCGCCGCAGGCGGCGGAAACGAGCACAACTGCGAGAACCGCAATGAGCGAAAGCGGGCGAGCGCGCATGCGAAAATGTGTGATGGATGCTGACTAAGTAATTGACACCGATAAAATGCTATACGGAGCGCCCGCGCACAAGAGACCTATATCACATTCCCGCCCCGGACGGGGAACGGCTGGTCACAGACCCCGTGCCTGCGGCCCTCCCAAGGCCCGAGTTTGTCCGCTGCCACCCTCCCTTCAGCCGGAGGATCCGATGCCCCGCTACATGCTCATCCTCCACGACGCCATGCCCGTGCTGGCGCAGATGTCCCCCGCCGACATGCAGGCGATCGTCGAGCGCTACACGGCCTGGGGCCAGAAGCTTGGCGCATCCGGCCAGATGGTCGGCGGTGAGAAGCTCAAGGACGAAGGCGGCAAACGCCTCAGCAAAGCGCAGGGCGCGATGGTCGTGCGCGACGGCCCGTACGCGGAAGCCAAGGAAGTGATCGGCGGCTTCTATATGATTGCCGCCGCGAACTACGACGAAGCCGTCGCCCTCTGCCGCGACTGCCCGCACCTCGACCTCGGCGGGCAGATCGAACTGCGCGAAGTGGACGAGATGAGCTGAGTGCTGCGCAGAGCCGACAATCGTCGGCTCAACTCAACGCAGGGCCGCGCGCAGTGAGTCCAGCGATCCGTCGCTGCTCGCCGCGCGCAGGCCCAGCAGCTGGGCCATCAACGGATACACGTGCACGTTGCGGAACGGCGGCAACTCACGCCCCGACGCAAAACTCGGCCCCGCGGCCACGAACGTGGCGCCCATGCTGATCAGGTCAGGATCGAAGCCGTGATTCCCACCGCCGCGCCAACCGTTCTCGCGCCAGCGCGCGACCTGGGAGCGGCTGGTGATCGTCCAGCCATCGGCCGCGACGAGGACGAGGCTCGTGATGCGCGGATGCGCATTGAAGTGGAAATGCGCCGGCACCTCGCCCTTCTTGTAGACCTGCATGGCCGGATGCGCGCCGCGTAGCCGCGCGTACACACGATCTATCGCACCGGGCTTGGGTTCGATCGCGCCCACCGGATTCCAGTCGATCACATCGACGTCGGCCATGTCGATGTAGTCCTCGAGGATGATCGCGCGCTCCGGCGACACCGGCGTCATGCCGTGATCGCTGACGACGATGATATCCACGCGATCCGTCATGCCACGCGCGGCGATGCCGTCCATCAAGGCGCCGAGCGCGGAATCGACCTGGGCGATCGCCGAGTCCACCTGCGGGGCCCAGGGCCCGAAGCTGTGCCCTGCACCGTCCACTTCGTGGAAGTACGCGAGCATCAACGAGGGTGCTTCGTTCGGCGGCAGCGACAACCAATCCAGCAACAGCTGCACCTTCTCGGCGCGTGGTTGCTCGTGGTTGTAGCGACTCCACCATGTGGCGTGGCGGCCCTTGATGGCCGCCTCTGAGCCTGGCCATCCGACGATCGCCGCGCGCTTGCCTTGCAGCTCTGCCGTCACCCAGATGGGCTCACCGCCCCACCAGCGTGACTCCGACTGTGCGAGCGTGTCACGCAGCGTAAAGGTGCCGAGCACGGAGTCGCGGATCACGTTGGCGACGATGCCGTGATGCTCGGGCGTGAGGCCCGTGACCAGCGTATAGTGATTGGGAAATGTCTTCGACGGAAAACTCGGAATCATCCGCTCGGCGCGCACCCCACGCGCGGCGAGCGCGCGCAGGTTCTTGGCTGCCGGACGATTGATATAGTCGTAGCGGAAGCCGTCGAACGAGATGAGGATCAGCTGTCGTGGTGGCGCGTAGGCCACGCGCGCCGGCTGCGGCGTCGGAGTCTGCGCGGTGCAGGCGACGACGGTCGCGAGCAGCGCGACGAACGCGTGGATCCTCACGTCTTCGCGGGCTCCGGCTCGTCTTCCGTGAGGAAGCGCCGCAGGATCTTGCCGACCATGCTCTTGGGCAGCTCCGGCTTGAACACCACGCGCACCGGCACCTTGAACGGCGCCATGCGCTCCTTGCACCACTGCCGGATCTCCTGGGCGGTGACTGCCTGCCCGGTGCGCCGTACCACGAAGGCCACGGCGACTTCGCCCTGTGCGGCATCGGGGAATCCACGGACCCCGACTTCCTGCACGGCAGGATGCGCGGCGATCACTTCTTCGATTTCACGCGGCCAGACCTGCATGCCGCGCATCTTGATGAGGTCCTTCTTGCGATCGACGATGAACAGGTAGCCGTCTTCGTCGAGGTAGCCAAGGTCGGCGGTGAAGAGCCAGGTCTCGCCGTCGGGG
>PNKF01000033.1 GCA_013822285.1 Gemmatimonas sp. | reverse complement strand
GAAGTCGCATCCGGAAGCGGACGAGGACCAGGTCCTGGGCATCGACAAGTTCGGGAACTACTTCCTGAACAAGTCGCAGATCCCCAACGAGGAGCTCGGCCAGCGGTTGCAGGCCATCTACTCGGTGCGGACGATCGACCAGATCCTCTACGTGAAGGCCGACAAGAACCTCGAGTATGGTCGCATCCTCGAGGCCATGGACATCGCCGCGAAGAACGGCGTGCGCATGGTCGGCGCCATCACGGATCAGGTGCCGGGGACGGTCTCGACCGTCGAAGGCGACGAAGCCAAGAACCCCTAACCGGAGCATAGCCAATGGGAATGAGCGCCGGTGGGAGCAGCGGTGGGCTGAACAACGAGCCCAACGTCGTACCGATGATCGACATCATGCTCGTGCTGCTGATCATCTTCATGATCATGCAGCCGATGATGCGAAAGGCCGTGGACCTGCAGCTGCCGGATCCCACCCCCGCGGTGGTGACGGCGAACCAGGCCAGCGACCAGATCGTGCTGGAAGTGTTGGCGGATGGTTCGTTCGCGATCAACAAGGAACCGGTGACCAAGGAGAACCTTGGCAACCGTCTCCGCGAGATCTACGATCCGCGTCCGGACAAGATCATCTTCATCAAGGGCGAGAACACGGTGATCTACCAGGATGTCATTCACGCGATGGACGTGGCGCGCGGCGCCGGCGTGAAGGTCATCGGCATCCCGCCCCGGGACACGAAGTAAGTCCTTCGAGTGTTAGTACGGCGGGCGAACCTTTTCAGGCTCGCCCGCCGTATCATTTCATGTGACCGCGATGCCATTCCCCACTCCCGACGAGCCGCAGGCGACCAAGCCGAAGCGCCCGCTCCGACCCCTCCACGGGATCCCGGAGCCGGAGCGCCGCACGCGTTCGGGGTGGCTGCTGTCTGGTTTGCTGCATGCCATCATCCTCACGGCCTTGTTGCTGCCGCCGATCGTCGGGAGGATCCTCGAGGAGCAGGCCCCGGGCGGCGCCGGCGGCGACGGCCCAGCCGGTGGCGGCGGCGGAGGCAGCGGTGGAACCGGCGGCGTCATCACGCCGGAGCGGATCAACTACGTGGACGTCGCGCCCGGGACGACGGCGCCTCCCCCTCCGCCCATCGTGCAGCCCACGCCCACCCCGACGCCGGTCCCCCCGCCGCCGCCTGAGCCCGAACCGGTGCCTCAGGCGGCGCAGGTGCAGGCGGCCCCTGCCGCCCCCGCCTCGAACGGCACGACGGCGCCGACGTCAGGCAGCGGGGGCGGGAGCGGCAATGACGGCTCAGGAGGCAACGGGCCGGGCAGCGGTGGTGGCGTCGGCAGCGGCATCGGCACGGGCCGCGGGTCGGGCATCGGGCCCGGCACGGGCGGCGGGAACGATCAGATCTTTCCGCCCACGGTGACGAACCTGGCCATCCTGCCGATTCCCGTCCCGGCGCGCGTGCGGCCATATCGCCTCGTGGCCCACTTCGACGTCGACGAGAAGGGCAACGCACGGTTGATCGGCTTCAATCCGTCGCGCGACCGCGGCTACAACAACAAGATCCGCGAGATGCTCGCCGAGGTGCGGTTTCGGCCGGCGACGCGCGCCGACGGCACGCCCGTGCGCGACACGGCGGTGATTACCGCTGAAGCGCCGTAGCGAAAAGCGAAGAGCGAGGGGAAGGGAACGAGGGGTCAGGGAAAGGGATGAAGGATGAAGGATGAAGGGGCGCGTGGTGCTTCTCTTTCACGCATTGATCACTCAATCCTCGATTCCTCAACCTTCGTATTTTTCCCCTCGCTCTTCGCTCTTCTGCGGCGTATTTTCCGCAGATGCCCACTCCCCCCCCGGCCTCTGGCGGAGCCGTGTCCGGCCTCCGCTCCCTCTGGGCCCGCAAACCGATTGCCGCGCTGGAGCCCGAAGGTACTGGGCACGGCATGAAGCGCGCCCTCGGCACCAAAGACTTGGTGAGCTTGTCGATCGGCGCCGTGATCGGCGCCGGCATCTTCTCGACGCTCGGGACGGCCGCCGCCGGCGAGATCAGTGCGACAGGTGAGATCGTGCGCTACGGCGCCGGCCCCGCGCTCATTCTCTCCTTTGTGTTGCTGGGCGCCGTCTGCGCGCTCGCCGCGCTCTGCTACGCCGAACTCGCCGCGATGATTCCGACGGCCGGTTCGGCGTATGCGTATTCGTATGCCTCGCTCGGCGAACTCGTGGCCTGGATCATCGGCTGGGACCTGATCCTCGAGTATGCGGTGGGCAACGTGGCGGTGGCGATCGCCTGGGGCGGGTACTTCGAATCGCTGGTGTCACCCTGGTTCGACATCCCTGGCTGGCTGACGCACGGCTACTTCCAGGTGAAGGCCAGCAGCAATCCTGAGATTCTCGCGCTGCTGGATTCGGCGCCGCATCTCGCCGGCATCCCGATCCTGATCAACCTGCCGGCCTTCCTGATCGTCATGGCGATCACCTGGCTGCTCGTGATCGGCGTGAAGGAGAGCACCCGGGTCAACAACTGGATGGTGCTGCTCAAGCTCGCGGTGTTGTCGCTCTTCGTGATCGTCGGGTCGATGCACATCGACCCCGCCAACTATACGCCCTTCGCCCCGAACGGCTTCCGCGGCATCCATCAGGGCGCAGCGATCGTGTTCTTCGCCTACATCGGCTTCGACGCCATCTCGACGGCGGCGGAAGAGACCAAGGATCCGCAGCGGACCATGCCGCGCGGCATCCTCATCGGATTGGCCATCTGTACGCTGATCTACGTCATCGTCGGCGCCGTGGCGACGGGTCTCGTGCCCTATGAGCAGTTGAAGAGCTCGGATCCGCTGGCCCATGCGTTTGAAGTCGCCGGGCTGACGCAGTTCAGTTGGATCATCGCCGCCGGTGCGGTCGTCTCGATGAGCGCCGTGCTGCTCGTCTTCCAGTACGGCCAGCCGCGCATCTTCTACGCGATGGCGCGTGACGGCCTGCTGCCCAAGGGCGCGGCCAAGCTGCACAAGAAGTATCGCACTCCGCACGTGACGACGATCATCACCGGCGTGTTGGTCGCCCTGGCGGCGCTGGTCGCCGATGACGCGGCGACCTACGACCTCACGAACATCGGGACGCTGTTCGCGTTCGTGCTTGTCTGCGTGGGCGTGATGGTGCTGCGCGTGGTGGATCCGGATCGTCCGCGGCCGTTCAAGGTGCCCTTCGTCTGGGCGGTGGGTGGTGGCGGCGCCGCAGCCTGCCTGTTCGTGATGCGGGGGCTCCCGGCCGCGGCTTGGAAGGGCTTCGGCATCTGGCTGCTCATCGGTTTGGCCATCTACGCCGTATACGGATACAGGAACTCCATGCTGCGCCGCGGGCTGCCGCCGCGCTCCTTCGAAGACTGAGACAACAGGTATGAGCGAATCAATCGGCGGGACCGGCCCCGGCATGAAGCTGCACACGAAGATCCTGCTCGCGCTCCTCGTCGGCGCGACCACGGGCATCTTCGCGAACCTGACCTGGGGTGGCAGCAACCCGGGCGTCGTCTTCGTGAACACGTATCTCGCGGGGCCGATCGGCCAGATCTTCCTGCGCATGCTGTTCATGATCGTGATGCCGCTGGTGTTCGCGAGCATCACCTTGGGCGTCGCGGGGCTCGGCGACCTGAAGAAGGTCGGGGCCGTGGGCGGCAAGGCGATCGGCTATTTCCTCGCAACGACCTTCCTCGCGGCGAGCTTCGGCCTCTTCGTCGTGAACACCTTCAAGCCTGGTGAAGGCTTGGCGCCCGAGGTGAAGACGCAGTTGATGGAGACCTACGCCGAAGACGCGGCGGGCAAGGTCGAGGCGCAGCAGACGGGCGGCTTCGGCATCAACACCTTCGTCAACATCGTCACGCGCAATCCCGTGAAGTCGGCGGTGGACACCGACATGCTGGGCATCATCTTCTTCGCGCTAGTGTTCGGCGCGGCGCTCACGCAGATCAAGCCCGAGCGCGCCGAACCGATGATCAAGTTCCTCGAAGCGCTGAACGACGTCGTCATCAAGATCGTGGGGATGGCGATGAAGATCGCGCCCTACGGCGTGGCCGGCCTGATCTTCGGCGTGACCAGCCGCTTCGGCTTCGCCTTGCTCAAGCCGCTGAGCGCCTACGTGCTCGTCGTGATGGGTGCGCTGCTCTTCCACATGTTCGTGAACCTGTCGCTGATCCTGAAGTTCGTGATCGGCATCAATCCGCTGCTCTACTTCTCGCGCATCAAGGGCGCGATGGTGACGGCGTTCTCGACCAGCTCGAGCTCGGCCACGCTGCCGACGGCGCTGCGCGCGGCAGAGGATGGCCTTGGCGTGCCGCCGAAGATCGCCGGCTTCGTGCTGCCGCTGGGTTCGACGATGTGCATGAACGGCACGAGCATCTTCGAAGGCATCACGGTCATCTTCCTCTGCCAGGTCTTCGGCGTGGATCTCACGCTGGGGGGCATGGCGATCGTGATCGTGATGTCGGTGATCACGGCCGTCGGTGCCGCCGGCGTGCCGGGCGGCTCGATCCCGCTGCTCGTCGGCATTCTCACCATGTTGGGCGTGCCGGGCGAAGGCATCGCGATCGTGCTCGGCGTGGACCGCATCCTCGACATGACGCGCACGGTCGTGAACGTGTCGTCGGACATCTCGTCGACGGCGTTTGTCGCCAAGAGCGAAGGCGTGTGGGACGCGTCGATGGTGCCGAAGCAGGCGCCGACGACGGCGTAACAGGAACAGCGGCCACAGAGGCACAGAGACACGGAGGATTGCGCAGTCTCGGCGTGTCCATGGGCGAAAAAGAGGGCCCGCTCCGAACCTTCGGTGCGGGCCCTCTTTGCAGTCGGTGTGTCTCAGACTTCAGTCGCGGCACGCAAGGCTCCGTGCCTCTGTGCCTCTGTGGCGAGGCCTTCTCAGTCTACGCGTTCGCCGCGACCTTGAGCGCCGCTGCCGCCATCTTCACGGCACCGCGCGCCGGGACGACGTCCTCGGCCTGCAGCACGCAGCCCGGCACCGCCGTCTTGAGGCGATGTTCCACGAGACGACGCAGGAAGCTGCCACGCTGCAGCATGCCACCCGCGAGCGCCACCGGCACGGCCGCGCGTTCATCGACGAACAGCTGACGCGCTAGCGTGCGCACGTGCAGCACCAACTCCTCGGCGGCCAGCGTGCAGATGGAATTCGCGCGCAGGTCGCGATCGGCGGCGAGCGTCGTGACATGGACCGCGAGTGCCGCGAGGTCCTTGGGCGTGGCCTTCGCGGCCCAGGGGATGATGTCCTCGATGGCCTCGAGTTCGAGCGCCGTCATCAGCGCACCGGTCAGCCGCGACTCCGGCTCGCGCTCGTCGGCGCTGGACGTCACCACGCTCAGCGCCCGACGGCCGATCCAGGCACCGCTGCCTTCGTCGCCGGCCACCGGACCCCAGCCGCCGCAGCGGCGGAAGGCGCCTGCCGGGCCACGGCCGAAGGCCACCGAACCCGTGCCCGAGATGAGCAGGATGCCTGCGCCTTCCTTGCCGAAGGCATCGGTGAGCGCGATCTCGGCGTCCGGCACGACCTTCACCTCGTCGGCCAGCGACTCGTTGCGCAGCGCCCGCAGCAGCGCCTTCTGCTCCTTCTCGCGCCCCGTGCCGGCCACACCGGCCACGACCACCGCCGGGCGATCCGTGATCTCGGCCTGCGCGAGCGCGTCACGCACGAGCGCGCCGATCACTTCGGCGGACGACAGCGCTTCACCCGGCGCGACGGCGGAGGCATCGCCCGTCACCTCGGCGAGCACCTTGCCGCGCGGGGTCGCGACGATCACGTGAGTCTTGCTGCCGCCACCATCGACGCCGACGACGATCTGCTGAGCCATTGCAGGAGAATGCGAGAGTGAGTCAGGACGCGCGCGGCGGGGCCGCGTGCGTGAACGACGACAGGATTCCAGTGCCGAGCGTGACGGCTGTGCCGATGAGCACGAACCACGGCCAGGCGATGCCGGTCACGGGAGCCAGCGGACCGGCCAGCGCCGGGAACGCGGCGCCCAAGCGGCCCGCGAACACGACGATGCTCATGACAAAGATACCCACGCCCATGCCGGTGATGGCATCCCGCTGCACCGCGCGCGGCCAGAGCAGGGCGAGGAAGAATCCGCCCAGCAGGCCGCCGTACGTGAACGATGCGATCGAGAGCGCGATCACGACCACCGGTGTGCCCTCGGCCCGGTAGAGCAGGGCACCACTGACCAGCACCGCACCCCAGAGCAGGGTGAAGCGGCGGGAGAGGCGCAGGGCCGTGCGGTCGTCCGGTGCTCCCTTGAGCGGCGTCCAGATGTCGTGCAGCGTGGCGGCGGCCAAGGCGTTGAGCGAGCCCGACACGGTGCTCATGGCCGCCGCGAGGATGGCTGCGATGACCACCCCCGTCATGCCCGGTGGCATGCCTTCGATGATGAAGGTCGGGAAGATGCGATCCGGCGCGCTGAAGGTCCGCGCCGAGTAGTAGGCCCAGAGGCCAAGCCCGATGGCCAAGAACATCGCGAACTGCAGGATCACGGCGATGCCGCTGCCGATGAGCGCGCGGCGCGCGTCGCGCAGGGAATTCGCGGTCAACAACCGCTGCACGATGATCTGGTCAGCGCCATGTGATGCCATCGCGAGGAACGCGCCGCCCAGAAGGCCGGCAGCCAGCGTGTGCGGCTTGTCGAGTCCGAGCGAGAGATCGAAGAGGCGCAGCTTACCCGCCGCGTCGGCGTTCGCGGCGATCTGCGACCAACCGCCCTCGACGCCGCGTCCCAGCAAGTACAGTGCGCCGACGCCACCGAGCAGATACACACCGGTCTGGATGACGTCCGTCCAGACGACGGCGCGAATGCCGCCGTGATACGTGTAGTAGAGCGTGAACAGGCTGAGGACCAAGATCGCGCCGGGCGCCGTCCACTCCGGCGGCAGCACGCCGCCCAAGATCAGCGCGACGGGAATCGATGTCGCGAACAGTCGCACCGAGTCCCCGAAGGCGCGCGTCACCATGAACGTCACGCTGGCGAAGCGTCGCGTGGCCAGCCCGAAGCGCTGTTCGAGCAGTGCGTAGGCCGTGACGAGGCCACCCTTGAAGTACCGGGGCAGCAGCGTGTAGGCCACGACGATGCGGCCGATCAGATATCCGGCAGCGACCTGCAGGAAGGTAAAGTCGCCGAGATAGGCGAGGCCGGGGATCGAGATGAACGTGAGTGCGCTGGTCTCCGTCGCGACGATCGAAAAGAGCACCGCCCACCAGGGGATATTTCCGCCGGCCACGAAGTAGTCACGCGCGTCCTTCTGGCCGCGGCCGAGCCACACGCCAATCGCGCTGGTGGCCACGAGATACAGCACGAGCACTACCCAGTCGAGCGCGGTGAAGGCGGCGGCGGTGGTCGGCAGGGTCGTTGGCATCGCGGAAAGATGCGCAAAAACGCAAACGGGCGCCCCCGTCTGGGAGCGCCCGTCGTGCCGTCACATCCTCGAGACTCAAGCGCCGCAGCGCGAGCCTCGGGCGATTACGCCGAGAAGCTCGACCCGCAGCCGCAGCCGCCGGAGGCGTTCGGGTTCTTGAACGTGAAGCCCGAGCCCTGCATCGAGGTCACGTAGTCGATCGTCACGCCGCTGAGGTACTGCATCGAGAAGGGGTCGACGAAGATGTTGAAGCCGCCCTGCGGCAGCACCGTGTCGTCATCGGCCGGCTTGTCTTCGATCAGCAGGCTGTACTTGAAGCCCGAGCACCCGCCCGGCTGCACGGCCACGCGCAGACCGCCCGCTTCCGGGGTGACGTTCTCGGCCTGCATGAACTTCTGCACCTCGGCACCAGCGGCCGGGGTGATCGTGACCAGGACTTCCGGGGCATTCATCGTGCTCATGGGGATCCCTCCTAGGGTTCCGATGTCCTGCGGCACTCGCCGCAGCGACCAACTAATCCTGAATATAGGGTTCGGGGTTCCGCTGACAAGTCAGGGACAGCCCCGAGCCGCCGGTCCGGTCCGCCCGGTCGCCCTCTCGGCGGCGTCGGCGATGGTCGTGCGCACGGGCCCAATCCGCGAATTCGCCCGGCTTGGGTTCACGCGGTTGGTGAGGATGATGACGAAGAGGTCGTTGGCCGGGTCGATCCACAGCGAGGTGCCGGTGAAGCCCGTGTGCCCGAACGCGGGGCAACGCATGACGCGGCCGGCGGAGTTGCTGCCGTTCGGCGTTTCCCAGCCCAGCGCCCGATGCGAGATGCTGAGGTCCTGCACGCGCGTGAAGTCGGTCAGCGTCTGCGGCCGCATGATGCGCGCGCCGCCGAGTTCGCCGCCGTTGAGCATCATCTGGGCGAAGCGCGAGAGGTCCGCTGCCGTGCTGAAGAGCCCGGCGTGCGCCGAGACGCCGCCGAGCCGGAATGCGTTCTCGTCATGGACTTCACCGCGCAGGTGCCGGCCGCGCCAGGGATCGACTTCGGTCGGCGCGATGCGTGCCAGATCGGCGACCGGTGGGTGGTAGCGGGTGTCGACCATGCCCAAGGGGCCGAAGACCTGCGCCTGCAGGTAGAGGTCGAGCGACTGCCCGGTGACGCGCTCGATGACCCAACCGGCGATCATCGCGCCGAGGTCGGAATAGACGTAGCGTCTGCCGGGGAGGGTGTCGAGCGGGGTGGCGAGCACGAGGCGGCGCGCCTCGTCGGCGGTCTCGGTTTCCGTCCACAGCGTGCGATGCGCGGGCAGGCCGCTGGTATGCGTCAGCAGGTGGCGAATGGTGACGCTGTCCTTGCCAGGGCCCGTGAACTCCGGCAGGTAGCGCTGGACGGGCGCGTCGAGGCTGATGGCGCGGCGCTCGACCTGTTGCATCATCGCAGTCGTCATGCCGACGACTTTCGTGAGCGACGCGATGTCCCAGATGGTGTGCGCATCCGGCGCGGCCGCGGAGTCGGGCCAGTCGATGCGGCCCACCGTCACCTCGCTGACGATCTGCGTGCGCGTCCCGATCACGGCGATGGCGCCGGGAAAGACCGAGTCGCGCAGCGCGGTGCCCAGCACGGCACGGATGGAATCGGTCAGCGCCGGTGCCCAGGCGGGCAGCGGCCGTGTGTATGGCTGGCCCGCCGCGAAGAAGCCGGGCAGAGAGGTGGGCGGTACGCCGCGCAACGGCGCGCGGCCCGTGAGTGCCCGCGCCCCCGCGCGCTCCATCGCCTCACCGCGCCCGTAGGCCGCCACAAAGCCGTTCACGCGCGGAATCTCGCGCAGCACGTAGGGGCTGGAGAACGCCACCACGTGCACGGAACGCAGTGCTGCGACCGAATCGATCCACTTGGCCACCGGCTCGGCGATCGCGAAGCGGCCTTCGCCCTCGATCGTCCGCACGAAGGTCGCGACGACGATCTGCTCGGTGCTGCCGTTGCTCGTGAGCAACGAATCGAGTCGCGCCCGCGGAGTGGCGGGGGTGATGCGTGCGCTGCGCATGCTGAGCAGGCCACTGCGGATCTCCGTCGTGAACGGGCGCCCGGCGAGGACATCGTTCTCGCTCGCGTAGGTCAGCACCAGGGTCGGCCGCGCGGTCGCCAACGGCAGCTCGGCGCGCGCGTCGCGCAGCAGCGTGATGGCATCGGCGGCGATCTCGAGCGCCTTCTCGCGGTGCTCGCGGCGGCCCACGATCTCGCGCAGCGAGTCGAGTGAGACGATCGGGTGCTGGATGGCGCCGGTACGCAGCTTGAGCTCGAGGATGCGCCGGACGCTGGCGTCGATGCGGTCGGCGGCGATCTCCCCACGCTCGACGGCCGCCACGACCGCATCGATGGCCACGGGCACGTCGGGCGGCATGAGCAGGATGTCCGCCCCGGCCTGCACGGCCATCACCGCGCTCTTGGCGTTGTCATAGCCCTGGCCGACGCCGCGCATGTCCATGGCGTCGGTGACGACCAGGCCGCGGAAGCCCAGTGAGTCGCGCAGCAGGCCGGTCATGATCTGCGGGGCGAGCGTGGCGGGCGTGCGGTCGTTGGTGACGGCCGGCAGCGCGATGTGCGCGCTCATCACCGCCGCGACGCCGGCGTCGATGGCGGCACGGAAGGGCACCAGCTCCAGCGCGTAGAGTCGCTCGGGTGACGCCGGGACGACGGGCAGCGCGTTGTGCGAATCGGTGTCCGTGTCGCCGTGGCCGGGGAAATGCTTGATGGTCGCGGCGACGCCGGCCTGCTGCATGCCCTCGACGAAGGCGGTGCCCATGGCGGCGACGAGCAGCGGATCCTCGCCGAACGAGCGCACGTTGATGACTGGGTTCGACGGGTTGTTGTTCACGTCCACCGTCGGCGCGAAGGCGAGATGGATGCCCACCGCCCGTGATTCTTCACCGGTGATGCGCCCCGCTTCGCGCGCATGTTCGATGCGTCGCGTCGCGCCGATGGCCATGTTGCTGGGCAGCACCGTCGCGCTGCCGGCGGCGAGTGTGCCGGGCGAGAACACGCCGCCTTCGAGCCGGCCCAGTCCGGGCTCGACATCGGACGAGACCAGCAGGGGAATCTCGGCGCGGCGCTGCAGGGCGTTCACCTTCTCCGCGACTTCGATCGGCGAGCCGAGTGACATGACCACCCCGCCGACCTTGTCACGCCGGATGCGCTCGACGGCGAGGATGAACGAGGAATCGCTCGTGCTGGTATAATCCCCGAGGACCCAGATCATCACCATCTGCGCGACGCGCTCGCGCAGCGAGAGCTGCGCAATGGTGGTGTCGATCCAACGCTGCGCTTCCGCCGGCAGGGAGTCGTGCAGCGACGGAGGCAGGGTGTGGATGGACCACGGCACCTCGACCGGCTCGACGTCGGGGACCGTGATGCGTTCGACGACGCTGGGCGTCGGCGACGCAGAGGTCGCGGGCAGGCACGAGACGAGAGCGAGGCCCAGCAGGGCCGCACGGAGGCGTTGGTGTCGCATCAGGAGTGGAGACGCGTGAAGAGGAACGGACTTTGGCTGCTGCTGGCCGTGATGGCCTGCGCGCCGCAGCCGCGCGCGCAGGAATCGCGACCGGCCCGAGAGGCGCGCCAAGCGGTGGCGCCCGGGCTGACCGTGCTCATGGAAGATTCGCTGGCGCTGCTCGCGGGCAAGCGCATCGCCATCATCACGAACCAAACCGGCGTGGACGCGGCGGGACGCAGCGTGGTCGACCTGCTGTACCGCGATCCGCGTGCGCAGGCCGCGAACATCACGGTCGTGCGGCTCTTCTCACCCGAGCACGGCATTCGTGGCGTGGCGGATCGCCCCGACTTGCCGGACGAGATCGACCGTGCGACGGGACTGACGGTGCATTCGCTGTACACGCGCGAGACGATTCCGCCGCCGGACTCGCTGCTGCGGGACCTCGATGCGGTGGTCTTCGACCTGCAGGACATCGGAACGCGCACGTGGACGTATGTGGGCGTGATGGTGTACGCGATGCGCGCCGCAGCGCGCGCAGGCGTGCCCTTCGTGCTGCTGGACCGCCCCAATCCGATCTCGGGTCGCGTGGAAGGCCCGCTGCTCGATGCAGCCTTGGCCAATCCGGAGGACCCGACGCCCGAGCGGCGCGGTCGTGCCTACGCATTATACCCGGCGCCATTGCGGCATGGTATGACGATGGGCGAGCTGGCGCGCTGGTTTGCCGCCGAGCTTCGGATTCCCGTCACGCTGCAGGTGGTGCCGGTGCGCGGCTGGCGGCGCGCGATGTATTGGGATGAGACGCAGTTGCCGTGGATCGTGCCGTCGCCGGCGATGGTCACGCTGACCAGTGCGACGTTGTATCCCGCGCTGGTGGCGTTCGAACGGACCAATCTGTCGGTGGGGCGCGGCACGGATCTGCCCTTCCAGCGCATCGGGGCGCCCTGGCTGAACGCCGAGGCGGTGGTGGACTCGCTGAATGCGCGCGGCCTGCACGGGCTCCGCTTCGAGGCGGAGCGCTTCACGCCGCGGAATCCCACGGACGCGAAGTACGGCAACCGCAGCATCCCGGGCGTGCGCATCGTACTCGTGGACCGCGATCGAGCGCAGATGGCGCGCCTGGGCGCCGCCTTGCTCTGGGCCGTGGCGAAGGTGCATCCGGATTCGATCGAGGTGAACGCCCGCGGCTGGGACGAACGCTTCGGCATGCCCGCCGTGCGCGTGGGCGTGATGGGGAGCGCCGATCCCGACGAACTCATCGATGCGGAGTTGCCGAGCGTGGTGGCTTGGCAGCAGAAGACGCGGCAGTACCTGATCTACCGCTGATGTCGGCCTTCCCGATGTCGCTGTGGCACGCGATCCGCGACGGATATCTGCGCGGCACGCGTCCGTTGGTGGCCTGGTGTGTGCGGGTGGGCATCTCGCCGAATGCGTTGACCGTGCTCGGCACGCTGTGCTGCGGCATTGCCGGCGCGATGTTCGCGGCGGGGTGGATCCACGCGGCCGGATGGACGCTGGGGCTGACGGCGTTCTTCGACGTGATCGACGGCGCGGTGGCGCGGGCCAGCGGCAAGGCGAGCGTCTTCGGCTCGTTCTTCGACTCGACGCTGGACCGCGTGGCGGACGCGATGCTCTTTGGCGGCATCGCCTGGTTCTTCGCGGCCGACGGCCCGCATCGCTCGATGCCGATGGTCGCCGTCGCGATGCTGGCGCTCAGCGCCGTGCAGGTCACCAGCTACACGCGGGCCAAGGCCGACGCCTTGGGCGTGGACCTCAAGGGGGTTGGGGCGCTGGAGCGGCCCGAGCGAATCACGATCCTGGCGGCGCCACAGGCCTTCTTTGGCCTGATGTGGGGCGGCTGGGTGCTGCGGGGCGTGGTCATCCTGCTGGCGGTGACGGCCTGCTGGACCGTAATCCAACGGGTCCGACACGTCGCCCGGAGCACGTAACCTCGCTATTTTCCAAGGGTTCCCGGTCGTCCAGCCACCTTGGAGTCCTGCATGGCACGCCTTCGACCCCTCCTGTCCTTCCTGTTCGTCGCGGCGTTGGCCGCGGCCGTGCAGGCCTGTGGCCCGAATCCCGACGACGTCGGCCTGATTCGCCTTTGGACCGACAGCTACGAGATCCGTCTCAAGCCCGACGTGATTCCTCCGCGGGCGCTGGAGCAGATCACCTACACGATCACGATCTACGACAAGGAGACGCGTGAGCCGATCGCGAATGGCGAAGGCCAGCTCTTCGCGACCAACGCCGATCGGAAGACCGTGTACAACGGCCTCACCTATGGCCCCGAGCCGGGCACCTACCGCGCGAAGATCATGTTCATCACCGCCGGTGAATGGGCGATGGGCTTCCGCTTCCGCGCGGACAGCACGCAGGCGCTGCAGCGGACGGAAGATTGGCGCCAGCAGGTCCGCAACGAAGTCGTGCCCACCGGCGCGCCCGGTGGCACCGGCGGCAACTAAGCGATTCGACGTAGCTCCGACACCGCAGATTCCTCGACTCTCGTCCTCCGCCCCCCATGAAGCACTTTCATCGCACCTCGCTGCATCCCGACCAGATCCTCTCCACCGCCGACGCGTTCTTCCCGACCATCGGCATGATGCCGGCGGGGCAGACGGCGCGTTCGCGCACGTTCAAGGGCACGGTCGGCACGCCGGAAGTCCCGTCCACGCTGACGCTCAGCGTGAAGATGGAAGGCGGCCACTACGTGTTCGTCGAAGCCGAGACGGACCAGATGGGCGAGAGCCGCCTGGACCGCAACGTGAAGAAGTTCTTCGTGGCGCTGCACACGCAGGTCGACACCAAGCACACGTTCGCCCCGGCGTACTGAATGCCTCCAAAGTCCGCGCGGGCCGCGGCTCGCGGCTCGCAGCCTCACCTCGGCGAAGCCCTGCCGATCGAGCGCAAGCTCGAACTCTACTACTGGATGCGGCTCACGCGTACGCTCGAAGAGCGGCTGGTGGCGCTGTACCGGCAGACCAAGGTCGTCGGTGGCCTCTTCCGTTCGCTGGGCCAGGAGGCCGACGCCGTCGGCTCCTGCTACGCGCTCGAGTCGCGCGACGTCATGTCGCCGCTCATCCGCAACCTCGGCGCCATGCTCGTGAAGGGTGCCACGCCGGTGGAAGTGCTGAAGCAGTACATGGCCAAGGGCGACTCGCCCACGCGCGGCCGTGAGCTCAACATCCACTTCGGTGACATCGGCGAAGCCGGCAAGACCC
>PNKF01000032.1 GCA_013822285.1 Gemmatimonas sp. | reverse complement strand
TTGAGCTTCGCCTGCACCATCGCGCGCAGGTTGCCCGGCGTGTGGTGGCGGAACTCGATGATACGGCAGGGATCGCCTTCGAAGACGATCACCATCCCGCGGCGGATCTGGGTGGCCGGCAGTGCCATAGTCGGACCGAAAAGAACGAAGTGAAAAATGCAGGTAAACCAAGACAGCCTAGAAGCTTAACCGACTTCCCTACCCCCGGTCAACGGAGCCTGCCGGGAGCTCCCCATTGCCGGGCTCAGCGCAGACGGTCCAGCAGCGCCCGGACCGCTGCATCCAGCTGGCTGTCCACCCCACGGTACTCCTCGCCCACCGGGCGGTCCACGCGCACATCCACCGGCCGCGGGAACAGCTCCATGTCCTTCCCCTCGGCGTCCCGGATCCGGATGAACGGGATCCGCAGCGTCGTGCCCTCAAACAGCGTGACGTTGCTCGTGTAGATGATCCAGCCGGACGTCGGCTCGCCGATCACCGGTCCCAGGCCCAGCGCCCGATACCCTTCGGTGAAGTCCTCAGCGTCGCTCAGCGAATGCTGGTTGGTGACCAGCACCGTCGGCTTCTCGTACGCGCGCTGCCCCAGCTGCAGGCGCGCCGACGCTTCGACCCCCGTGCCGCGCCGCTCCATCGTGATGTACGGACGCCGCGCAAACACATCCAAGGCGTACGCGTTCACGAAGCCGCCGTTGTTGTTGCGGATATCGATCACGACGCCGTCGCGCCCGATGTTCTCGGCGTCGAGATCCACGTACAGCTGGCGCAGCGACCCCTCCCCCATGTCGATCATGTGCACGTAGCCCAGGCGGCCATTGCTCGCCTTGGCGACATACGCGCGACGCTCCTCCACCCAGGCATCGTAGCGCAGCGACTTCTCGGCGCCGGTGCTCACGGGCTGCACGGTCACGAGGCGCGACGAGCGCGCATCGCTGGCATTGCGCACACGCAGCGTCACGCGGCGACCCGCCGTATGCGCGAGCAGCGAATCGATGTTCGCATTCCGGAGCATCGTCTCGTTCACCGCGATGATGATGTCGCCCACCGCGATGTCGCCGGCGAGCGCCACCGGACCGCGCGGGATGATCGCCGCGATGCGCAGCGTACCGTCGCGCTCGATCGACGCCCGATCGAAGTCCACACCCAGTCGCCCCGTGGACGGCCCCTCGGCGGACGGACCGCCGACGCCGGTGTGCGAGGCGTTCAGCTCGCCGATCATCAAGCCGAGCGCACGGCGCAGCTCTTCCGGCGTCTGCGATGCGGCGACGATCGGCGCGTAGTGCCGACGCAGGGCCGGCCAATCGACACCATGCATCTCGGCATCATAGAAGTTCTCGGCGGTCCAGCCCCACACCTGCCGGAACACTTCCGCGCGCTCGGCGCTGAAGTCCGCGGTCAGGGTCGCCGTGATGTTGACGCCGCGCTGCTGCCGATTCTCGACGCCGATGGCCTGCACGCGACCGCCGCTCAAGAACCACAGCTCCTTGCTGTCCGGCGACCAGCGCAGATTGCCCTTGCCACCCGCCGTGGACGTGACCTGACGCAGCTGTGGCGCCTCGCTGCCGCCTTCCTCGAGCGGCCAGGTCCACAGCTGCGTCTGCCCGGCGGCAGTGCCGATCATGGCGAGGGTCTTGCCATCCGGGCTCACCGCCAGCGAACCGACCGAGAGGTTGATCGGCATCGCGGTGGCGCGACGACGCAGGCCGACGGTGTCGATGCGCACAGTGCCGGCAGCCGCCGAGTCCCGCGTGAAGAGCGCGTCGAAGCGCGCTTCGCGGAAGCTCGGGCCACGCGGCACGAGGTCCACGCGAATCACTTGGCTGGACTCCGTGCGCTGCGAATTCGTGAAGAACAACGAGCGACCATCGGCGGACCAGCTGACGGTGCCGCCGAAGGCATTCGACAGGAAACTCACCTGCCGCGACGCGCCCCCGGCGACGGGCACCACGAAGGCATTCAAGAAGCCGCGCTCCGTGATGTCGAGATACGCGAGATGCGAGCCATCCGGCGAGAAGGCGAAGTTGCGCTCGGGCAGGAACGGCACGCGCCCGAGCTGCCGGCCCGTCGCGAGCACGCGCTCGACGCCGCTGGCGACATCCACCACGCGGAGTTCGCGCCCATCGCGCACGAAGGCGACAAGCTTGCCGTCAGGCGACCACAGCGGGTTCACGTCATCGCCACCGGGCGTCAGCGTACGCTCGCTGCGCGCGGCGACGTCATACACGAATAGGCCCGCCTTCTCGCCGCGCCATGCGGTGAACACGAGACGCCGGCTGTCCGGCGCCCAGGCCGGCATGCCCTCTGGGACGACGTTGGTGCTGAGCCGCGTGGCCTCGCCGCCCTCCTTGGCGTCGGCAGCGAACAACTCGCCGCGTACGATCACCGCGAGCTTCTTGGCGTCGGGAGACAGCGCGAACTCCTGTACGCCGGTGGTCAACGAAAGCCGCTCGCCCTGCGGGCGTGTGGCGCTGCCGCGCAGCGTGATGGCCACGGGCGCGGGCGCCGAGCCGTCGAACTTGGCGGCCCACACCTGGAAGTCGCGCTCGAAGTACACCGTGCTGCCGTCGCGGCTCATGCGCGGCCAGAGCACGCGACCGTCCGTGAAGCGCGTCACGGCTTCTCGGTCCGCGGCGCCGATGCGCTGACGATACAGGTTCTCGACGCCGCCGCGGTCGCTCATGTACACCAGGGACTGCCCGTCCGGCGTCCACATCGGCCAGACGTCGCGGCCCTTACCGGGACGCTCGCCCGTCGAGACGCGCGCATACACGGGCGTCGCGTCCAGCGAGACGGTCCAGATCTCCGCCTCGTCGATGTGCGACGAGCCATGCCGCCACCACTGTCCCGACGTCGTCCCGCGCGCCGTGATGGCGAGCCGTCGGCCATCGGGTGCGGGCGCCGCCCAATACTCGCTGGCATACCGATCACCCGCGATGCGGGCCGGCGTGCCGCCGCTGGTGCGCACGCGGAACACGTCCTGCATGCCCGCGATGTCCTGCGACGAACTCGAGAAGTACAGCCACTGGCCGTCCGGCGACCAGGCATCGAGCTGCTCGGCCCCGTCATCGTAGGTCACGCGACGCACCACATTCGTCGCAAGGTCCAGCACGTACAGGTCCCCGTTGCCGCTGCGCGTCGAGACGAACGCGAGCTGCGTCCCGTCCGGAGACCAGCGGGGGCGGTAATCATTGGCCTCGTGCGCGACGAGCAGCCGCGCCTCGCCGCCCGTTACAGCGACGACCCAGATGTCACCGCCGGAGACGAACGCGATCTCCCGTCCATCGGGTGAGGGGTCAGGTTCGGCGAACAAGGCCGCGCGCGGGCGATCCTGCGCAGCGAGCGTGGGCGCAACGAGGAGCGACGCAGCGAGCGTCGACGCGACGACGAGTCTCGTCCCGAGCGCGCGCATCAGCGGGTCACCACGCCGGGGACTTCGCGCAGCACGGGGGCGAGCGTGCGCCACATGTTGCGCGCGGCGAGCTGCGCGCCCTCGGCCGTGGGATGGATACCGTCAGCTTGGTTCATCGCGGGCACGCCGGCCACTCCGTCGAGGAAGAAAGGGATGAGCGTCACCGCCTGATCGGCGGCCACGGTGAGAAACACGTCGCGGAAGCGCCGCGTGTACTGCGGTCCGAGATTCGGCGGCGCTTCCATCTGCGCGAGCAGAATGCGCGCGTCAGGGTTCGCGGCGCGCACCTTCGTGATGATGCCCGTGATGTTCGCTTGGGTGGTATCCGGCAGCAGGCCGCGCAGGCCGTCATTGGCGCCGGTCTCGATGACCACCACCTGCGGTGGGTTGTCTCGCAGCAGCCAGTCCACGCGGCGCAGCGCCCCCGCCGAGGTTTCGCCGGAGAGCCCAGCGTTGATGACTTGGATGCGGTAGCTGGCGGAGTCGGCGATGGCTTGGATCGCGGCCGGGTAAGCCTGTTCTGGGTCGAGGCCAAGCCCCGCCGTGAGCGAGGTGCCGACGAACAGAACCCTGACACGTCCGTCCGTTGCCACCGTAGGGACCACGGTAGTTGATTCCTCCGGAACCTGCGCCGTCGCGGCGGGCTTGGTCTCGGAGCCTCCGCATGCCACGGTCGCCGTTCCGAGCGCGACCAGCGCCATCATCGCCTGAACTCTCATTCTGCCCATGCTTGTCGCTCGCACGTTGACGAAGGAATACCGCAGCGGCACGGCCCCGTTGGCCGTGCTGCGTGACGTGTCATTCGACATTCCCGAGGGGGCGTTCGTTGCCATCGTGGGACCCTCGGGAAGCGGGAAGACGACGCTACTCGGCTTGCTCGCGGGCTTGGATCAGCCCACGCGCGGTGCCGTCCTCCTCGATGGCGAGGACCTGACGCGCCTCGATGAGGACGCGCGGGCTCGCCTGCGTGGAGAGAAAGTTGGGTTCATTTTCCAGTCGTTTCAACTCATCCCGACGCTGACGGCCCAGGAAAACGTGCAGGTGCCGCTGGAGTTGCAGGGTCGCGGCGATGCCGGCGAGAAGGCGCGCGACCTGCTCACACGCGTGGGACTGGGGGATCGCCTCGACCACTTCCCCTCCCAGCTGTCGGGCGGCGAGCAGCAGCGCGTGGCCATCGCGCGCGCCTTCGCCAATGAACCACGCATCCTCTTTGCGGACGAGCCGACGGGCAATCTCGACGGCACCACGGGCGCGAAGATCGTCGCGCTGCTCGACCAGCTCAACCAAGAATCGGGCGCCACGGTCGTCATCGTCACGCATGACCTCGGCCTCGCCGAGCATGCGCAGCGCGTCATTCGCCTGCGTGACGGCGTCGTGATCGAAGATCGTCCGGGCCGTGGTGGTGCGGGCACGCACCCCGGAGCCGATGACGCGAGCGGCCCCGCCGCCGGAGCCAGCGCGTGAGGGCTCCGCTCAGCACGCTCTTCCGCCTCGCATGGCGGGAGAGCCGCACCGCGCGCCGTCGATTGCTGCTCTACATGAGCAGTATTTCGCTGGGCGTGGCCGCGCTGGTCGCCATCGATTCGTTTGCCGCCAACGTGCAGCGCTCCATCAAGGAGCAGTCGCGCACCCTGATGGGCGGCGATCTCAACCTACGCGCCCGCCAAGGCTTCAGTGCGGCTGCGGATTCACTGCTCGACTCGCTGGCCACCGCCGGCTTTCCGTCGGCGAAGGTCACGAGCTTCGCCTCGATGGCATCGGCACAGCCGAGTGGCAATACGCGACTGACGCAGGTGCGGGCGGTGACGCCGGGCTTCCCCTTCTATGGAGAGGTCCTTACGGAGCCCGCGGGCCGCTGGGCCCAACTGCACCGCGGCCGCTATGTGTTGGTCGATCCCTCGGTCTTGATCGGGCTGGACGCGCAGGTCGGCGACTCCCTGCAGATCGGCTACGCGCGCTTCGAGATCCTCGCCGCGATCACCAACATCCCGGGCGACCCCGGCATCGCGTCGACCATCGGGCCGCGCGTGTTCATCCCGGCGCAGTATCTCGCCGAGACCGGCCTCATCGCGGCAGGCGCGCGTGCCGAGTACGAGGCGGTGCTCAAGCTCCCCGAGGGCACGCGCACGCCCATCTGGGTCGCGCCGCTGCGCCCGCGCATCGAGAAGGAGAACATCCGCATCCGCACGGTGGAGGAGCGCGAGATCGACCTCACGGATGCGATCCAGCAGCTGGCGCGTTTCCTCTCCGTGGTCGGCCTCATCGCCCTTCTGCTCGGCGGCATCGGTGTCGCCAGCGGCGTGAACGCCTTCGTGCAGCGTAAGATCGACACGGTCGCCGTGCTGCGCTGCTTGGGCGCCTCCAGCGCGCAGGTGCTGACGATCTATCTGGTCCAAGCCGCTGCCATGGGCTTCCTCGGCGCCGCCGCAGGCGCCGTGCTCGGCATCGGCATCCAGTTCGGATTGCCGAAGATGCTGGGCGACTTCCTGCCCGTGGACGTCCAGGTCTCGCTGGTGCCCAGCGCCATCCTGCTTGGCCTCGGCATCGGTGTGTGGGTCGCGGTGGTCTTTGCCCTGCGTCCGCTGCTCGTGCTGCGTCGTGTGTCGCCGCTGCAGGCGATCCGCCGCGACGATGCGGCGCTGGCTGAATCGCGCCGCAAGGATTCCGCCACGCAGATCACGAATCTGGCATTGGTCGCGTCGGTGATTGGCCTCGCCATCAACCGCGCCGAGACGGTCTCTCAAGGCCTGCTCTTCGCGGTGGGCGTGTTCGTCAGCATTGGCACGCTGTGGCTCGCCGCCGCGGGACTCGCGCGACTGACGCGTCGCATCGTCTCGCCAACCTGGCCGTATGTGCTGCGGCAGGGCATCGCGAACCTGCATCGTCCTGCGGCGCAGACGCAGTCGGTGGTGCTGGCGCTTGGCTTCGGTTCGTTCCTCGTCACGACGATCGTGCTGGTACAGACGAACCTCCTCGCGCAATTCGAGTTCACCGCGGCACAGTCGCGCGGCAATCTCGTCTTCTTCGACGTGCAGGACGATCAGCGCAGCGGCCTCGCGGCGCTGGTGTCCGAGAGCGGCCACGAAGTGGTGAGCGAGACGCCGATCGTCACGATGCGGTTCGCGGGCGGCAACGGCCTCACGACCGAAGAGTGGGCCGAGCGCGTGGGCATGCCCGCGCGCAACTGGGCGCTGCGGCGTGAGTATCGCTCGACGTATCGTGACTCGATCGTACCGACGGAGACGTTGCTCAGCGGTGAGTGGTTCGGCGAGCGCCAGTTGCCCGCCGGCGTCTACGAAGTCTCGCTCGAACGTGACATCACCGATGAGCTGAAGGCCACGCTGGGCGACACCCTACAGTGGGACGTGCAGGGCGTGACGATCCGCACGGTGGTGACGAGCACGCGCGAAGTGGACTGGGGGCGGTTCGAGCCGAACTTCTTCGCGGTGTTCCAGACGGAGTCGCTGCGAGGCGCGCCCGCGCAGTTCGTCACCATTGCCGCAGTCTCGAGCGACACGGCGGTCGCCCGCCTGCAACGCGAGGCGGTGCGGCGCTATCCGAACGTCTCGAGCATCGATCTCTCGTTGGTGCGCGGGACGATCAATCAGATCGTGAGCAAAGTGACGCTCACGGTGCGCTTCCTCGCGTTGTTCTCGCTGGCGATGGGCATCCCGGTGTTGTTCAGCGCCGTCGCGGCCACGCGCCGTGACCGCCTCCGCGAGGGCGTGCTGCTGAAGACGCTGGGTGCGACGCGTGCGCAGATCGGCCGCATCCTGCTCGCCGAGTACGCCGTGCTCGGCTTGCTCGGCAGCTTGTCGGGCATGCTGCTCGCCGTGGGCGGCGCGTGGGGGCTCGTGACCTTTGTCTTCCAGAGCACGTTCAGCTTCGCGGCGCTGCCGGCGCTGGGCATCGCTGCGGCGATGATGGCGCTCGCCGTCTCGATCGGCCTGCTCACCGGCCGCGACGTCTTCCGCGAGACGCCGATGGCGGTGCTGCGCGAAGGCTGAGGTCAGTCGAGACGGAGCAGGGCGATGCGCGTCGTGCCTGGCAACGACGCGCCCCCTGCCCCGCGGAAGCGTAGCAAGCGTGTGCTGCCGACGGTCCCTGGGGCAAGCTCGAAGGCGGCGAAGCCGCCGGCGACGATCTCAGGAATCTCCACGCTCGCGCTGCCGCTCAGCGCCATCGGCTGCGCAGGATGCGCGCGTGCGAACACGGCCGTCGCATCGCCTGGCGTCGCGCCGCAGCCGCCGAGGTCGCTGCAGAAGCCTTCGAAGAGGGCGCCAAGCTTCCAGCCCTTGAGGCGTAGGGTCGGGTCGCTGGCTTGCAGGCCGCTCCGTCCGTCCGTCAGGATGGTCAACGACCATCGCGCGAAGATCTCCTCCCAGCTGCGTCCCGCCCGCGCTTCGAGGTTCGCGATGCCCGACTGTCCACTCACGGTCAACGCCCGCGTAAAGCTGGCTTCGTCGAGCGTCGCATGATCCATGGCCCAGCGCAGCAGCGACCAGGCGCTGCCGTAGTAGCTGTCGTCGCCCGTCCCGACGCTCCCGAGTGCCGAGCGCGTCGTCGACGAGCCCAGGTAGCGGTACAGCCCGGTCAACGCGGGCCGCATCAGTGCGGGAGTATCGGCGCAGCTGCCGTCGCCGAGCAGGGCGAGGGCTTCGCAGCGAATGCTTGGGTAATCGGCGTCGGCGGTCGCGGTGAGGCCGGTGAGCGCGCGCGTATAGCGCTCTTCGGCGTGCCGCGCCGTCGCCTCCTCGAGCCAGGACTCTTCGAGCGGCTGACCACGGGCGATGCGTTCGGCGTAGCCGACGACATGCTTGAGCTCGTGGGCGATGGTGCCGCGCACCGCCGCCCGCCAGACGCGAAGCGCCTCGGCGGGGTCCGCATGTGCCTGCACATCCGGCACCTGCAGATAGAGCATCTCACCGACATTGCTGGCGGGCGCTGCGGCGCGGGGGAAGAAGTCACAGCTCACCACCGCGCCCATGACCGCGCCGCCACGCATCGCGTTCAGCGTGGGCGTGAGCAGCAGTACCACCTTGCCGTTTGCATCGAGTCGGTCGTCCATCACCAGCGCGTTACCGAATCGATCGAGCAGCGGCCAGATGACCTGATCGATCTCCTGACCGATGGCGACGATCGCGGCGTCCATCTGGCCCGTGAGGGCCGCACGATCGCCCAGCCTGCTAGTCGTATCCTCGAGAATGGCGACGCGCGCGCCTTCATACACCGTGCGAGCCGTCACGGGTCGGTAGCTCACGCAGAGACGCGGGTCGTCGAGATCAGGCACACGCACGGCGGCGAGGCCACCGACCGACGGGACCTGTAGGGAGGCGCGTCGGCCGGGGAGGGTCGTCGCTGCGACCTGGCGGTTCTGCTCGAGCAGTTCGAAATGCGCGTCCGATCCAGCGACCGCCACCGGCGCCTGACTGAACTGCAAGGTCGCGGGCGCCTCGCGTCCGACACGGACGTCGACGCCGACGGCGATACTCCCCGCGCCGACGGCGCGGGCGCCATGCATCACCGTGATCAGGTAGCGGCCGGTCGCCGCAAGCTCGACACAGCCCGCTTCGGCGGCGGTGAGGAGCAACGCCGCCTCACCGACCGCTGGTGCGCGACGCGGCGCCAGTGCGATGCGAACGGTACGCGCACCAATGCCCTCCGACGTCGCGACTTGCACCGAGGCATCACCGCTCGGCGCGCAGGACGGCGGATTCTGCGGCACCAGCGCGGTCAGCTGCGTACTGCTGCTGCTCACCACCTGCGCGGCAAATCCGTCCACTGCGACGATACTCGCCGCGCCCGCGGCGCCCAACCGACTGCCGTACACGGTGAAGGGCGCGCCCGCGACGATGGTTGCGGGCAGCACCGAGTCGATGCTCGGCGCATTCACGCCACCCGCCGCATCCACACGCACGGGAATGTCCCGCGAGATGCCGTCGAGCGACACGCGCAGCACGCTGCGTCCCACGGCGACGGGCGTGACCGAGCCGGTCGCCGACACGGACGCGATGCGCGGCGCTTCGGAAGTCCAGCGCAACGACGCCCCGATGATCGGATTGCCGAAGACATCCAGCGGGATGATGCTCGGCAGCACCGAAGTTCCAGGCACCCGCAGCAGCAGCGAGTCGGGTTCGACGACGAACGCCACGGCGGGGGGATTCACCAACTGCAGTTCGCGATCGCGCACGACGCTGCCGACGGCCGCACGCACGATGCCCACGCCCGGCGCCAACGCCAGGACCTGCCCCGTCGCACTCACGGCCAGCGTCGACGGCGTGAGCGATCGCCAGGTGACCGGCGCATCGAGGATCTCGCCGCTGACGCCAGTCGCAACGGCGCGCGCGAGTCGTTGCTCGCCCGGGCGCATGGTGTCGGAGTCGAGCAGGATCGCGACCTCGCGCACGCCGAAGGGCGGCGGCGTGGGCTCAGGTGCGCAGGCCAGCCCCAGCGCGACCATGGCGATCGCACCGCAGAGCAAGGGGACGCGCCCCGAGGCGATGGCGGGGGAGAGGCGCACGGCGATACTCGTACACTACGACAACCCCATCCCCCACGCCACCGTTCCGCGCCGTAGATTCGACCCGTGCTGATTCACCCTCGTGACTGGGCTGCGGGCCGGTACTGGCAATGGCGACTGCCGCTCTTCGCCGTGCTGGCCTGGCAGGCCGTGCAGCCACTGCGCGAGATGGGCGGGCATCTCTTCGCGGGCATCAACTTCGGCGCCCACGAGTTCGGGCACCTGTTCTTCGCGTTCTTCGGCGAGTGGATGACCATCGCGGGCGGCAGTCTCATGCAGCTGCTCGTGCCGATCGGCGCGGCCGCCGTGGTGCTCCGGTCCCGCGATTGGTTCGGCGTGGCGGTCTGCGCGCTGTTCCTCGCCTCGTCGCTGGGCGATCTCTCCTGGTACGTCGCGGACGCGCGCGCGCAGGACCTCGACCTGGTCAGCTTCTCACCAGATGGCGGCGGGCATGACTGGCACTACCTGCTCGCGCACGCGGGTGCGCTGAAGCAAGACCTCGCGCTGGCCCGCATGCTGCGCGGCCTCGGCTGGCTGCTCGTCCTCGGAGCCTCGCTGTTCTCGCTGCGCCTCGCCTACTGGATGGCGACGGAGAAGCCGCCCGAAGCCTAAGGGCTCAGCGCGTGCGGCAGACCGGACGCTGCGGCGGCATCCCCGAGCAACGGATGCTGCCATCCATGCCCTGCGAGATCGTGCCGCAGGCGGTGTTCACCACCGTCTTCAGCGCCTCGGCCTCATCCTTGCCCGTGGCCGTCGCGCAGTTCGTCTTGCCCTCGAAGGTGACGCAGGCCGAGCATTCGACCTGCTGCGCCGAGAGCGTCGAGTAGAGCAGCAGGCCGGTGAAGCCTGCAATCACGATGATGGTGATGAGCGTGCTCTTCTTCATCAGAAAGCGCCTCCAAGGAACACAGCGTTGGCGAACACCGGCAGCAAGCCGCGCCAGAGATCGCGGAAGTTCGGATCGTCGCGGAAGGCGATCACGCGCCCCTGCCCCACACGCTCGGTGAAGAGATACGCCGAGCCGGCGAGACGCGCCGCCCCTTCGGGCCAGAAGTAGCCGGCCAGCCGCACCTCGTTCTCCGACGGGAAGCGGAGTACGCGTTCGCCCGGCCGCAGATCACGCGGGGCCTGCAGCACCGTGCCGCCGCTGACGAGTACGGCAATCTCACGGTCGAGCACACCCGCCATCAGCGGCGAGAGCGGATCGACCATCGTGCGGGCGATCGCCCCTGGGATGTTCACCGGCAGCGGCGCACCCTCACCGCCAGGTCCGCGGCCGGTATCGGGCCGCACGCGGAAGCGCGAGAGGCCGCTGCGTTCGCTGGCCAGCCAGTTGGTGGCGCCCTGCAGCGTGATGAGTACGCCGCCGTCGCGCACCCAGCGCTGCAGACGCTCCTTGCCGGCCTCGCCCAACTGCGACTCGAATGCTCCGCCCTGCACACTGGGCAGCACGACGACGTCAAAGTCCTCGAGGCCGCTGCCGGCGAGGAACGACGCGTTCACCGTCGTGGCCGGGTAGCCAAGGCGCTGCTCGAAGGTGTACCACGAGAAACCAAACGAGTTGCCGTTCACGCCATTGCCGCCGACGAGCAACACCTTCGGCGCATTGACCGGGATCACGGAGTTGGAGCCAAGGTCCGCACCGGCATCGACGAGCGCGGTCGCGAGTGGCTGCACGGCCATCGCCGTCTCGCGCACGCGGGCGACGAGCTTGGCGTGGACATCAGCGCCATTACCCGCGACGCGGACGATGAAGGCACCGTTCGGGAAGTTCGCGCTGCCCACACGGAACGCCTTGGGCGCGTACCAGACCTTCACGCCATCACGGAAGAGTCCGCCGAGCAAGCGGTACGAGGCTTCACTGCCGGCCTCGAAAGCCCAGCCGTGCTGCGCGACAGGCACCATCATCGGCGTGGCCGTGCGGATGGGCGACACGCGCTCCAATCCTGCAGGCAGCGCGGGCGCCGTGTATGCACGCACGCGGAAGGCATGCGGCAGCGACCATCCGGTGATGTCGTAGAAGCGGTCGCCTTGCCCCGTGCGGCGCGATTCGAGCTCTTCCTGGATGTAGGTCGAATCGAGCTGCGCATCGGGCTCGAGCAGCGCCTTCGCCAAGCGGCCCTGCGGCTGCGCGAGATCCACCACGTACCAGCCCGCCTCGGCGTTCACGGCGGCCGCACTGCGCGCGCCGTAGGCCGTCGCCGACGGAATGGCCGTCGCGCGCGTGATGCGCTGCACCTCGATGCCGTTGCCCATCAGGCGCCAAGCCAGCGAGTCGGCGCGACCCTGCGTGTCGCGCGCGAGTATCACCGCGCGCATCGGCGAGCGGGCGAGATCGCTCACGTTCTGCTGGCGCGACTTCACGTAGTCGCCCACGAGCTCCGTGCGACGCTGCGCGGCGGTGAGCGTCATCGCCCAGGCCGCCGCGTAGTGGTGCGAGGCCGCCTCGGCCAAAGTGAGCACGCTGCCGTCGCTGCGGCGAATCGCGCCACCACCGCTCGAGGCCTGCTCGAAGGTCGCGCCGATGGCGTTGAGCAGGATCGGCCAGCTCACGCCATAGCCGGGATAGAACTCGTCGTAGCCCTCGCGACGGAAGTAGGCCCAGCCGTCACGATCGAAGCGCTGCCCGATGCCGCTTGCGAAGATGTCCCACCACTTGAACGTCGCCGGCGGCACGTTCTTGTTGTAGGGTTCCATCGGCGGCGCAAAGAAGTACGTCGAGTTGGAGCCCATCTCGTGCAGGTCGATCGCGACCTGAGGCCACCAGTCGAGCATGGCGCCGGTGCGGGCGCGCGATTCCGGATGCGAGTGGATGAACCAATCGCGGTTCAGGTCGAAGTAGTAGTGGCTGGTGCGACCGCCGGGCCAATTGCCCTGGTGGATGAGCGCCCCAGGCGTGACATCGGCGCCGAACACACTGCGATTGCGCAGCACATCCTGCACATGCCGTTCGTGCCCGTCGGGATTCTGCACGGGATCGATCAACACGACGGCGCTGTCGAGAATCGCCATCGTCTCCGCGTCGCGACCGGCTGCGAGCTGGTAGAGCATGGCCAACCCCGCCTCGACCCCCGACGCCTCGTTGCCGTGCACGCTGTACCCAAGCCACACGATGCTCGGCTGCCGCGCGACGATGGCGCGCTGGTCGGCGTCGCTGAGGTTGCGCGGATCGGCCAAACGCTTGGCGTCAGCCTTGATGTCCGCCAGCCGCGCCATGTTGCGTTCGCTCGTCAGCGTGGCCATCACGATCTCACGCCCTTCGGCGGTCACACCGAGGGTGTCCACACGAATGCGCTTGCTCGTCGCCGCCAGCTGCTCGAGGTAGCGCATGATGCGATGGTGCGGCGTGAAGTGGTCACCGACCTCGTAACCCAGGGACGCGCGCGGCGTCGGCACGGCGGGGTCATAGCTGGCATTGGCGCCGGCATAGCGATGCTGCGCGGACGCGAGCGACGGCGCGGCGAGCAGCGCCAGCGCCCAGAAGCGGAGAGAGCGGATCATCAGGAACCCGTGGGATGGATGCGCATCGAGCCCGGCAGGGCGTCGAGCAGCGGACGGAGGTCCGTCGCGCGATCGAGCGAGGTGACGAAAGTCAGGCCATCGAGCGTGACCACCAGCATGCGCGAGACACCATAGACCACCACGGTGCCGCGCTCGGCATGCACGACGTTGCAGTCCGCTTCGATGAAGTGGACGTTGCCGACGGCGCCGTTGCCGTCATCGTCCAAGTCGCGTGCGCGACGCAGCGACGCCCAGGTGCCGACGTCGTCCCAGCCGAACTCGCCTTGGATGACGAGCAGGCGCTGCGTGCGCTCCAGCAAGCCACGCTCCAGCGAGGTCGCACGTACCATGCCGACGAAGCTCGGGAGATTGCCGTGCCGCAGCGACTCTAGCCCATCGCGGACTTCGACGGTGTGCTCGGCCATCTCGCTGAGGATCGTCTCGGCGGCAGCGACGACGATACCGG
Source organism: Gemmatimonas sp. (assembly GCA_013822285.1). Classification (GTDB taxonomy): domain Bacteria; phylum Gemmatimonadota; class Gemmatimonadetes; order Gemmatimonadales; family Gemmatimonadaceae; genus Pseudogemmatithrix. Next base: position 512 of record PNKF01000032.1, on the reverse strand, counting down.
AGTGCCAGCGGCAGCCCTCGCGGATGAGTTGCGTGGCCTCATGCTCGCTGGGCTTCTCGACGTAGCGCAGCGTGGTCGCGGCCCCGCCCTTCGCGAGCGGTACGTCGACGTCGAGCGCGGGGCCCGGCATCACGTAGCCGAAGCCCGTCTCCGGGCGCGAGGGCTGCACGCCCACCGAGACCAGCGCGCGCTCACGCGCCGCGTAGGCGGCCGCGCGGCGCAGGGTGCGGCGAAACTCCTCGGGGAAGTCCACGGCAAGGTCGGCGTGAATCGCAACACACATCGCGCTCGGCCCCGCACGACGCACCAGCTCCTGCGCGCCCCAGGCCAACGCCGCCGCGGTCCTCAGCGGCCGCGGCTCGACGAGCACATTCTCCTCGGGGACGTCCTTCGTGACCGAGCGGATGGCCGGTGCGATGTCGCGGCTCGTGAGGATGAGCACGCGCTCTGGAGGAATCGTCGGCTGCAGCCGCCCGACGGTTTCCTCGATGAGCGCCTGCTCAGAGACCAGT
>PNKF01000031.1 GCA_013822285.1 Gemmatimonas sp. | reverse complement strand
AAGGAGTTCATCGCGCTCAATGCCAACGTGGGCGAGAAGGCCGTGAAGGGGCACAACTACCGTTGACGCTCACGTGGGCGGGCAGTCGCGGCGCGATCAGCGCCACGCCGCCGCGAGCACGAGCACGACGATCACGAAGCCGAGTCCGAGCTTCGCCACGGTGGCCACGATGCGGCCGATCATCGCGCCCCACGCCACGCGTTCCGCCCCACCCGCGCTACCGCTCACGCTGTACTCCGCCACGAGCGCACCGATGAACGTGCCCAGCACCGCGCCGAACAGCGGGCCGAACAACGGAACGGGAAATCCGACGATCGCGCCGGCGATGCCACCAAGCAGCGCGCCCCACGCCGAGCGCGGGCTCCCGCCGTACTTCCGCGCGTAACGCGAAGCCGTCACCCACTCGATCGCTTCGGCCACCAGACCCAGCACCACGCCGACCACGATGGACCACCATGCCACGGGACTGGACGGGTCAAACAGCGCAAACGCGCTCGCGACCGCCAGGAAGATCCATGTGCCCGGCAATCCGATGGCTGTCAGGAAGAGTCCAGCGAGCGCGACCAACGCGAGAGTCAGGATCAGCATGCGTTCACTACTCCTGAGCCGCCGCGCGGGTTTCCCTCCCCCTCCCGCGCGAGCGTCGGCGCGCGCTACTTTCGACGCATGCATATCGCTGTCTTCGGCGGCACCGGCCGCGTCGGTGGTCGCTTCATCGAATACGCCCTCGCCGAGGGCCACACGATTCGCGCCTTGGTCCGCGACCCGTCCAAGCTCACGCCGCGTCCGGGCCTCGAGGTCATCGCCGGTGATGTCCTCAATCCCGCCGATGTCGCGCGCACGGTCAGCGGCGCAGACGCCGTCGTCTCCGGCTTGGGCGGCGCCGGCGTCGACAACCCTGGCGAGGCGCAGTCGCAAGGGATGCGCAACATCGTCGCCGCGATGCAGCAACATGGCGTGCGGCGCGTGCTCGGCGTCGCCGGCGGCGGCATCCTCAACTCCGTGAATGGCGGCCTGCGCCACGATCAGCCGAGCTTCCCCGCCGTCTTCAAGCAGGTCAGCGCGCGCCACAAGGAAGCCTGGCATGCCATGCGCGACTCGGGCCTCGATTGGACGATGGTCGCCACCGGCGACATCGTGCCCGGTGAGCGCACCGGGGTGTATCGCACCCTCGAAGAGTTCCTGCCGGAGGGCGGCCGCAAGATCAGCGTCGAGGATGTCGCGGACTTCCTGCTGATGGCACTGCGCGAGCAGAAGCACATCCAGAAGCGCGTCGGCGCCGGCTACTAGGTTGCCCTAAGTAGCCGACGCCGACACGGGACGAGCGGCAAGGCCGAGTCCCCCGGCCCGGACCCCACCAGGACTACTTGGCGACGTAGCCGCCGTCTACCAGATAGCTCGCGCCGGTCACAAACGACGCCTCGTCCGCTCCCAGGAAGCAAATCAACGCCGCCACTTCCTCCGGCGTCCCCAGCCGTGCTGCGGGATGCAGCGGCAGCACCGCATCCTCCAATCCGGCGATCAGCGGTGTCTTGATGAACGCAGGATTCACCGTGTTCACGCGGATACCGAGCGGCGCCAGTTCCAGCGCCGCGGCTTTCGTGAGTCCGACCACACCGTGCTTTGCCGCGGTGTAGGCCACCGCATGCTGGAAGGCGACCAAGCCGAGGATCGAGCTGACGTTGATGATCGACCCTTGGATCTTCCCTGCCTTCATCACGCGCGCGGCGTGCTTCACTCCGTAGAACACACCGTCGAGGTTGATCGACATCAGTTTGCGCCACGCCGCGTCCTCGATGGTATCGACCGACGTCTCGAGTCCGCCGATGCCGGCGTTGTTCACCATCACGTCGAGCCGGCCATACTCCGACACCGCGCGATCGACGAGGTCCGCGACCTCGGATTCCTTCGCGACGTCGGTGCGCATGGCCATCGCGCGACCGCCTGCCTTCGCAATTTCGGCCGCGACCTTCGTCGCATGCTCGGCGTTGATGTCCGAGACGACGACCGCTGCGCCCTCAGCCGCGAGCCGCAGTGCCGCCGCGGCGCCGATGCCGCTGCCGGCACCCGTGACGGCGGCCACCTTTCCCGTGAAGCGTGCCATCTCTCCTCCAGAGGGATGCTGAAGGCAACATCGCGTGGCGCACGCCGAGATGAAGTCGGGCGTGTTCACCAAGTGATGTGAGGACTCTCCCTATCGGAGATCGCCCCTCGAGGTGCAAGGAGGGACAGGCGCGGCGCGAACGCCCTGGGCCTTAGCCGGCGAGCAGGGCGGCGCGCACGGCGGCTCCCGCCGCCTGCACCGCGGACGCGTCTACGCCCGTCTCGTAGCCCTTCGTGGCGAGCATTGCGAGCACGGCCTCCGTCGCGACATTGCCCGTCGCACCCGGCGCGAAGGGACATCCGCCAAGTCCCGCCGCGCTGGCATCGATGCTCCGGATGCCGAGTGTCAGGCAGGCCTCGAGATTCACGAGCGCTCGGCCATAAGTGTCATGGAAATGCGCGTTCACCCGCGAGGCCTCCACCAGCGACAGCACCGCCTCGAAGACGACACGGGTCTGCTCAGGCGTACCGACGCCGATCGTATCGGCAATCGACAGTTCGTCCACACCGAGATCGAGCAACCGTGCGGCGACGTCTCGCACCGCCGTCGCCGAGATGTCGCCTTCGTATGGGCAGCCGAGGGCACACGACACCGTGCCGCGCACCTGAAGCCCGTCGGACTTCGCACGCGCCACCACCGGCCGGAACCGCTCCACCGACTCGGCGATCGAACAGTTGATGTTCTTCTGCGAGAAGGTCTCGCTGGCGGCCCCGAAGACCACGATGCCGTCCGGACGCGTCGGCAGCGCGCGCTCGTAGCCGCGCTCGTTCGGCACCAGCACGGTGTAGCGCGTCCCCGGGCGTCGCGTGATGGCCGCCATCACCTGTTCGGCGTCCGCCAACTGCGGAATCGCCTTGGGGCTCACGAAGCTCGTCACCTCGATGACGGGCACGCCGGCCGCCGAGAGTGCGTCGACGAGCGCGACCTTCGCGGCCACCGGCAGGACGGCCTTCTCGTTCTGCAGGCCGTCGCGAGGCGAAACGTCGACAATGGTGACACGGCGAGGCATCCTGAAGCATAATGTAGAGTCCTCACACGGGCCTCCCATGACACAGCCATACACCATCCCCGCCGCCACCACGATCGGCCACGTACACCTCAAGGTGTCGGACCTCGATCGCTCCATCGCGTTCTACCGCGATGTGCTGGGCTTCGAGCTGCAGATGCTGTACGGCACGCAGGCCGCCTTTCTCTCCGCCGGTGGCTATCACCACCACCTCGGCCTCAATACCTGGGAGAGCGCAGGCACCGCACCCGGTCCGCGTCGGGCACCCGGCCTGTACCACGTGGCGATCCTCTTTCCCACCGAGCGGGACCTCGCGGTGGCCGTGCAGCGCGTCATCCACGCGGGCATCTCGCTCAGCGGGGCATCCGACCACGGCGTGAGCAAGGCGATCTACCTCGATGATCCGGACGGAAACGGCATCGAGCTGTATTGGGATCGCCCGCGCAGCGAGTGGCCGAAGAATCCCGATGGCTCGTTGACGATGTTCACGCGTGGCCTGGACCTCGCCGGCCTCCTCGCGCTCGCCGCGTGATCCTTCGCGAAGTCCCGCGCGGCTTCACCACGCGCTTCGCGCCCGCACCCACAGGGCACCTGCACCTCGGGCACATCGTCAACGCCGTCTGGGTGTGGGGATTGGCGCGCGCGTATGATGGTCGCGTCATCCTCCGCATCGAGGATCACGATCGCGGGCGCTGCCGTCCGGAATTCGAGCAGAGCATCCTCGAAGACCTCGAGTGGCTGGGACTCGATGCCGACATCGCGCCGATCTCGGCGTTTCGCGCCGGCCGCTTGCCGCAGCGCCAGAGCGACAACGGCGCGCGCTACGAGGCAGCACTTGCCGAGCTCAGCAGCCGCGGGCTGGCCTACGCCTGCACCTGCTCGCGCAGCGAGATCGAGCGCGCATGGGCGGACACCTGGGCGCGCGAACAACCGGGCATTCCGCTGCTCGAGGGCGTCGAGGCGCGTTACACCGGCACCTGCCGCCACCGCCAGGTCCCGGCGGATGCCACGCCCGCACGCCGCGTGATCATGGACGCGGAGGATCCGGTCGTCTTCGAAGACCTGCGCAACGGCCGAGCAGTGCAGGATCCGCAGCGCCAGTGCGGCGACCTCCTCGTGCGCGACCGTCACGGCAACTTCACGTACCAGTTCTGCGTCACGGTCGATGACTTCGACCAAGGCGTGAACTTGGTGATTCGCGGCGAAGACCTGCTCGAGAGCACGGGACGCCAGATTCTCCTCTCGCGATTGCTGGGGCGCGAACGCGCACCGGAGTTCCTGCACCATCGTCTCGTGCGGCATCCCGACGGTCGCAAGCTGAGCAAGTCCGCGGGCGATACCGGCGTGCGCGAACTTCGCGCCTTCGGCGCCTCGCCGGCCGCAGTGCTCGGTCGTGCCGCACATCTCGGCGGCCTGCCACACGATGGCTCGCCGATCGCCGCCGACACCCTGCATCGCCTGTTCCGATGACCATCCCGTTGGTCGCGCTCGCGGGATTCCTCGTACTGCAACTGGGCATCGGCGTGTGGATCTCACGTCGCATCGCCACCGAAGATGACTACCTCGTCGCCGGGCGCCGCCTTGGACCGCTGCTCGCAACCTTCTCGATCTTCGCGACGTGGTTCGGCGCCGAGACGGTGATCGGGTCGGCGGGCGAGGCGTTCGAGAGCGGTGTGTCGCTGGGCTCCGCCGAGCCCTTCGGCTACGGCCTCTGCTTGGTGCTCATGGGCCTGTTCCTTGCGCGTCCGCTGTGGAATCGGGGCATGACGACGCTCGCGGACTTGTATCGCGCACGCTTCGGCATCGGCGTGGAGCGGCTCGCGGCCGTGCTGCTGATTCCGGCCTCGGTGCTCTGGGCCGCAGCCCAGGTGCGCGCCTTCGGCACGGTCGTGTCGTTGGTGGGCGATCTGCCGATCAACGTCGCGGTGGGCATCGCCGCGCTCTTCGTGATCGCATACACGACCTTCGGCGGATTGCTCGCCGATGCGTACACCGATGTCATCCAAGGCATCGTGCTCGCCATCGGCCTGCTCCTCCTGCTCTTCGTGACCGTCGGTCACGTCGGCGGCGTGTCGGCGTCACTCGATGCCATCACCGCGTCGGGGCGCATCAATCTCGCGCCGCAGGCCGCCGGCCCGTGGTATCTCACGCTCGAAGCCTGGGCGATTCCCGTGATCGGTTCGCTCACGGCCACTGAGGTCGTGAGCCGTGTGATCGCCGCGCGCTCTGGCACCGTGGCGCAGCGCGCATCGCTGACCGCGGGCGGACTGTACATCGCACTGGGCCTGATTCCACTCATCGTGGCTCTGCTGGCGACCCAATTCATCGGTGAGCTCCCAGAGGCTGAGTCGGTGTTGCCGGCGGTCGCGCGCGAGCTGATGTCGCCGCTGGCCTTCGCCGTCTTCGCCGGCGGCTTGGTCTCGGCCATCCTCTCGACGGTCGACTCCACGCTTCTCGTCGCCTCGGGCCTGCTGACGCATAACCTGATCGTTCCTCTCGGCCGCATCACCGACGAGCGCCGCAAGCTCTGGATCGCCCGTGGCGGTGTGGTCACGTTCGGCATCCTCGCGTACGTGCTCGCACTCTCGACCAGCGGTGTGCTCGCGCTTGTCGAGCAAGCCTCTGCCCTCGGCTCCACCGGCGTCGTCGTCACGGTGCTCTTCGGCCTGTTCACGCAGCTCGGATCGCCGCGGACGGCCGCGGCCACACTCATCATTGGCTTGCTCAGCTATGTTGGTGGCGTCGTGGCCGGCATCGAGGTTCCATTCCTCGCGTCGCTGGCTCTCTCGCTGCTCACTTGGGGACTCGGATGCACACTCGACGCACGGGCGTCCTCCTAGGCGCTGCGTTCCTGATGGCCACCTCGGCCATCGGGCCGGGGTTCCTCACGCAGACCGCCGTCTTCACGGAGAGACTGGGGCCGAGCTTCGGCTTCGCGATCCTCGTGAGCGTCGTCATCGACATCCTCGCACAGGTGAGCATCTGGCGCGTCCTCACGATCTCCGGTAAGCGCGCGACGGACGTCGGCAACGCCGTGATCCCGGGGGTCGGCACCTTGCTCGCCGTGCTCGTGGCACTCGGTGGATTCGCCTTCAACATCGGCAACGTCGCCGGAACCGGCGTCGGACTTGAAGCCGCCTTCGGTGTGCCGGTCACGACGGGTGCCATCCTCAGCGCTGCCCTGGCGATCGCCATCTTCCTGATTCGCGAAGCCGGCAAGCTGATGGACCGTCTCACGGTGGTATTCGGCGCCTGCCTGATCCTGCTGACGTTGTACGTCGCCATCTCGAGTCAGCCACCGTTGGCGGAGGCCGCGCTGCGCAGCGTCTGGCCCAGCCGCGTCGACGCGCTGAGCATCGTCACCATCGTCGGCGGCACCGTGGGCGGCTACATCACCTTCTCCGGTGCGCACCGACTCGTCGACGCCGGTGTACATGGCATCGCCAACGTGCATGAGGTGACGCGCACCGCGATCACCGCCATCAGCGCGGCCACCGTGATGCGCATCGTGCTCTTTCTCGCCGCGCTGGGTGTGGTGCATCAGGGGCTGGCGCTGGACCCCGCCAATCCGCCGGGCTCCGTGTTTCGCCTCGCGACCGGCGATGTGGGCTATCGCATCTTCGGCATCGTGATGTGGGTCGCGGCTGTCACTTCGTTGATCGGTGCCGCGTACACGAGTGTGTCGTTCCTGCGCGACCTGCATCCGCTCATCGACAAGCACTGGCCGCGTGCGGTCATGGTGTTGATCACGATCTCGACGATCGTGTTCGTGCTCACGGGTCGGCCGGCACGGACGATGGTCGTCGTCGGCACCATCAACGGACTGATCTTGCCCCTCGCCCTTGGCACCATGCTCGTGGCGGCACATCGCCGCGCGATTGTCGGAGCGTATGAGCAGCCGCGCTGGCTGACGGCCGGCGGCGCGGTGGCGGCCATCGCCATGGCCATCGCGGGGGCCTACGTCGCCTGGCGCGACCTCCCCGGGATGTTCCGATGAGCGATGAACGACTGCGCGATGAACGACTGCGCGATGCGCAGCCAAGGCTCGCCGACATCCGGGAGGAAGCGGCGCTGCCACTTCGTGCCGACCACGGGGCCGTCGACAGCGTGGACGAGCGTCAGAAGGGCCTCAACGTGATGGCCTTCTCGCTCCTGCTCGTCATCGTCGCCAGCATCGCGATCGAGTATGGTGGCTGGCAGATCGCGCTCGATCAGCCTGGCGCGCCGTCGACGGGCATCGACATGGCAGAGTTCGTGCGCAACGCGCTCGACACCATGCTCGGCGCCGTTGGGGTCGGCGCGGCAGCCGGCATCGCGACGCTGCTGTTCCCGAGCACCTGGAAGCGCCCGTGGAGACGCATCGCCGTTGGCTTCTTGGGCGGTGCGGCCGGCTTCCTTGGCTTCCTCTCCTGGCTCACGCTGTCGTACTTTCTGTGAATCCCTTTCCGGAGCCGTCCGTGGCATTCTCCCGTCGCTCATTCGTCCGCGCCCTCGGCCTTGGCGGCGGTGCCGCCCTCACGGCGCCCAGCTGGGTGAGCGCCCGCGGCCTCGAGTCGCTCGCTGGCGGCGATGACTTTGCCGCGCTGGATCGGCAGCTGCAGGGCAGCGCCATTCGCTTGATGAGCAACGAGAATCCCAACGGCCCGGTGCCGGCGGCGATTCGCGCGATGCAGGCCAGCTTCCATGAAGCCGCGTGGTATCCGGCCAGCACCGAAGGGCGCGTGGTGACCGCACTGTCCCGCGCGAACGGGCTTCCGGAAGAACAGATCCTGCTCGGCTCCGGGTCCGGCGAGATCCTCAAGATCGCGGTGCAGGCCTTCTGCTCACCGAGTAAGCATCTCGTCACCGCCTTGCCGACCTTCGAGACGCCAGCGGGCACCGCGCGCGCCCTCGGATTCCCGGTGAAGGAGGTTCCGCTCGACGCGCGCCAGCGCATCGACCTCGATGGCATGCTCCGCGAAGTGAAGGGCGCCGGCCTCGTGTTCCTCTGCAATCCGAACAATCCCACGGGCCACGTACACGGCAAGGACGCCATTGACCGATTCCTGCGTGCGGCACTGGCGGCCGATCCTGAAGTCGTGATCCTCGTCGACGAGGCCTACCATGAGTTCGTCGACGACCCGTCGTATGCCAGCGCGCTGCCGTGGGTCGCGACGCAACCGCGCGTGTTCGTCTCACGCACGTTCTCCAAGATCTACGGACTCGCGGGCTTGCGGGTCGGCTATGCCTTCGGCCAGCCGGCGACGCTCGCGCGCATGGCGCCGCATCGCGTCAGCAACGGCGTCGGCGCCTTGGCGCAGGTCGCCGCCGTGGCGGCGCTTGCCGACACGCAGCAGATGGCCCGCGAGCAGCAGGCGAATCGCGAAGCCCGCGCCTTCACGTCGAGCGTGTTCACCGACCTTGGCTACGAGGTGATTCCCTCGCAGACGAACTTCGTGTTCGTGAACGTGCGCCGTGAAGCCCGCGAGTTCCAAGCGGCCTGCCGCGCCGAAGGCCTGATTGTCGGTCGGCCGTTCCCGCCGATGAACCAGTGGTCGCGCGTGTCGATCGGCACGATGGACGAGATGCGGCGGGCGGCACCGGTGTTCCGGAAGCTGCTGGGCTAGCCTTCGCGCCCAGGCGCAGCACGACCGGCGCGGCGGGATTCGACCGCGCCGAAGGCGACGCGTCGCTGATGCGAGAAGATGAGGTTCGTCTCCAGATGCGCCACCTCCGTTCGCCCCGCGAAGGCCGTCAGCACGAACTCCCGGAGATGCGCCGCATCACGCACCGCGACATGCACGAGGTAGTCGTTCGCGCCGGCCACGTGATGCCAGGCGAGCACCTCCGGGAGCGTGCCCAAGTGCCGCTCGAACGCGGTGATCGCCGTGCGCACGTGCTTCTCGAGCCGCACCGCCACCATCGCCTGCAGCGTGACACCGAAGGCCTCGAGCGCCGCCTCGGCGTGATAGCCGCGCAGCACGCCGGAGAGTTCGAGCCGCCGCACGCGCGCCAAGCAGCTCGACGGCGACAGCTCTACCTTCGCCGAGAGCTCCTTGTTCGACAACCGTGCATTGTGCTGCAGGTGGGCGAGAATCAGGCGGTCTGTGCGGTCGAGGGCCGCAATTGCCCCCTCAGACAGAATTTTCTGCGGCATATATCGCGTCCTGTGTGATTTCCTGCTGAATTGTATACAGGAACCGCACAGGAGACGAGCCGTGACCCCGTCCTTCGCCACCCGCGCCGTCCACGCCGGACGCCACGACTTCAATGACCTCGGCGTGCACGCACCACCGCTCGACCTCAGCTCCACCTATCCGACACCGGATCTCGCCGCTGCCGCCGCGTCCTACGACGCCCTCGCGAGCGGGGAGCGGCCCCGCGGCTCTGCCGTGTACTCGCGACTCTTCAACCCCACCACCGATCGCACCGAGCGCGCCGTCGCGGAGTTGGAGGGCGCGGAAGACGCAGCCGCCTTCGCCTCCGGCATGGCGGCCGTCGCCGCGGTGCTCATGGATGCGCGGCAGCGGGGGCGACACATCGTCGCCGTACGCCCGCTCTACGGCGGCACCGACCACCTGCTGAGCAGCGGCACCTTCGATCTCGACGTGTCCTGGGTGGCGGCGCAGAACATCGCCGCCGCGATTCGCCCCGACACGGCACTGGTCTACATCGAGACGCCCGCCAACCCGACGCTCGAGCTCGTCGACATCGCGGACGTCGTGCGCCAAGCGGGCAGCGTGCCCGTCTGCGTCGACTCCACCTTCGCGACACCGGTGTTGCAGCGCCCTATCACCCACGGCGCCGCGCTCGTCTTGCACTCGGCCACCAAGTTCCTCGGCGGCCACGGTGACGTGCTCGCCGGCATCGTCGTGGGCGGACACCCGCACATCGCGCGCCTCAAGCACCTGCGCGCCATCACGGGTGGCGTGCTGCATCCGCTGGCGAGCTACCTCCTGCACCGCGGATTGCCCACGCTCGAACTCCGCGTGCTCCGCATGCAGCAGACGGCGGACATCCTCGCGTCACGACTCGCCGAGTCATCGCAGGTGCAGCGCGTGTTCTATCCAGGGCTCCCGGGCCAGGACCCACAGCGGATCATCGGGCGACAGATGGCCGGCCCTGGCAGCATCCTCGCGTTCACGCTCGTCGAAGACAGCGCCGAGGCGATGCAGCGTTTCATCTCGACGCTGCAGCTGATCACGCCCGCCGTGAGCCTTGGTTCGACTGACACGCTGATCCAGCCGCCCGCTGCCCTCACGCACCGCATCGTCGACCCAGCGGCCCAAGCCGCCTCGCACATCACGCCGGGACTCGCGCGGCTCTCGGTCGGCTTGGAGTCGGCGGACGATCTCTGGCACGACCTGGCACAGGCCTTGGACAGCGTCGCCTCCGCCGCCCCCGCGCACTCGGGTGAGATGCTAGTTTCCACGGCGTGAATGCCATCGACGCACTGAACAAGCCGCGCTGGGACGATCACGACTGGTCGCCGCTGCCTCCCCTCACGCGGGACGTCGACGCCGACGTCTGTGTGATCGGGCTCGGCGGCACCGGCCTCTCATGCATCAGCGAGGCGCTGAAGCTCGGGGCCAAGTCCGTCATCGGCATCGATGCCGTCGATGTCGCGGCCGGTGCCGCCGGTCGCAATGGCGGGCTGCTGCTCGCCGGCCCTGTGGATTTCCATCACGATGCCGTCGAGAAGCATGGCGTCGAGCGCACGCTCGCCATCCACGCGCTGACGGAACGCGAGCTCGAGACCATCCAGCAGGAGACTCCGGGCGTCGTGCGCATCACGGGCTCGCTACGGATCGCCGAGTCGCGAGAGGAGCTCGCGGACTGCGAGCAGCAGTTCGCGGCCATGCGCGCAGACGGTCTCCGCGTTGAGCACTACGATGGCCCCGAAGGGCGCGGGCTGCTCTTCCCGCACGACGCGGTCTTCCATCCACTCAAGCGGGCGCGCCTGCTTGCCACGTCCGTCCGCGCGCGCGGCGCGCAGCTCTTCGGCCAGACGATCGCGCGCAGCATCGAACCTGGCCGCGTCCGCACGGACTCCGGCACGATCACCGCGCGACACGTGATCGTCTGCGTCGACGGCAAGCTCGAATGGCTGTTCCCCGAGTTGCTCGCCGAGGTGCGCACGGCACGCCTGCAGATGCTGGCCACCGAGCCGCAGCTGCCGATCAAGTTTCCACGACCCGTCTCGATGCGCTACGGCTTCGACTATTGGCAGCAGCTCGAAGACGGCACGGTGCTCCTCGGCGGCGGTCGCGACAAGTTCGAAGCATCCGAGTGGACGACCGACGACGCCCCGGAGGCGAAGCTGCAGGAGTATCTGGAGAAGCGCCTGCGCGAGAAACTCGGCGTGACCGCGAGCATCACGCATCGCTGGGCGGCATCCGTAGCGTTCACGGACTCCGGCCTGCCGATCGCGCGGGAACTTGGCGGCGGCGTCTTCGTCGTCGGCGCGTACAGCGGCACCGGCAACCTCGTCGGGGCCGTCTGCGGTCGCGGGGCCGCACAGCTGGCGCTCACCGGCAAGAACAGCTTGCTCGCGCCTTTCCAGGACTGACCATGCGCTGGGATCGCCCACCGATGCTCGATGCCACCGTCTCGCTCCCCACCTGGGTACGAGATGCCGTGGACTTCGAGGCGCGCTACGAGTCGGACGACGAAAAGATGCGTCTGGCCATTCGCCTCGCCGACGAGAACGTGTTGCGGAAGACCGGCGGACCGTTTGGGGCTGCCGTGTTCGAGCGCGGCACGGGCCAGTTGATCAGCGTGGGCGTCAACTCCGTCGTGCGGCTCAACAACTGCACGCTGCACGCCGAGATGGTCGCCTATCAGCTCGCGCAGAAGCGCATCCAGAGCTACTCGCTCGGCACCGAAGGCCATCCTGCGCACGAACTCTTCACGAGCTGCGAGCCCTGCGCCATGTGCCTCGGTGCCACGCTCTGGAGCGGCGTGCAGCGCGTGGTCATCGCCGCCTCACGCGACGATGCGATTGCGATCGGCTTCGACGAGGGACCCGTGTTCGCCGAGAGCTACGGTTACCTGCGCGATCGCGGCGTCGACGTGCGGCACGGCGTGCTCCGCGACGAAGGCCGCGCCGTGCTGCAACGCTATCAGGACCTCGGCGGGCCCGTCTACAACGGCTGATCTTAGGTCGGCTTCGCCTCGGAGCCGCCCGCGATGTGCAGCGTCTGGGTCGGGAACGCGAACGCCGCCCCTCGCCGCTCCACCGCCTCGATCATCTGCAGGAAGAGTTCTTCGCGGACGGCGCGGAACTCATCGACGTTCGTCGTCACGATCCAGCAGAAGACCTCGACGTTCAGCGCGTAGGCGCCGAACTCGTAGAACCGCACCACGACGCGGTCGGGCCAGGTCAGGGGATGCGCCCGCAGCAGCGCTTCGATATCGTCGCGCACGGCGCGCATCGTCGCGGCGCTGGTGCCGTATTCGAGTCCGATCACCGTCCGCAGCCGGATGCGGTCGCGCGCCGCGAAGTTCTCCGTGCGCGTCTCGGCCAGCTGGCCGTTGGGAATCGAGAGAATCGTCCGATCCATCGTGCGGATGCGCGTCGAGCGCAGGCCGATGGCCTCGATCTCGCCCTCCGTACCGCCGACCATCACCCAGTCGCCCACGCGGAACGGCTGGTCGACGCCGATGCTCACCGAGCCGAAGAAGTGTTCCAACGACTTCTGCGCGCCGAGCGCGACCGCGATACCGCCGATGCCGAGACCGGCGAGGATCGTCGCGACCGGGTAGCCGAACTGCGAGATCACCGTGAGTACGGCGATGAGGAAGATCAGCAGGCGCGCGATGCGGCCACCCAACGGGATCAACGAGCGCAGCGCCGGGTGTCGCGCGCCCCACTCGGACATCGGGATCGTCTCTTGCAGCACGCCGATGGCGCGTAGGACGATCCAGAACGCCGCGACCGTGGCGATCGCGGCCTGCACTTCCACGATGAAGGTCTGCACCGGCGTCGCCAGCGCAATCCACCGCAGCAGCACACGGCTGGCCGCGACTCCCCAGAGCAGGACGATGGGTCCGCGAGCGGCGGCGATGAGCTTGTCGTCGAACTCCGTCTCGGTCTTCGACGAAATGCGATGCAGCACACGGCGCGTCGGCTTCTCCAGCAGCCAGCCGATCAATGCCGAGGTCGGGATGAGGACCAGCAGCGCGAGCCACTGCCAATACAGGATGTCGAACGGCCCTGGATTGAGCAGCACCACCGGGATGTGTTCGCGAATCCAGTTGTCGGGCAGATCGGCGTATAGAAGGTCGATCTCGGCCACGACGATCTGCGAGAACTTCCATCCGCGCTCGCCGCCGCGTCCGCTGCGCGCCAGGCGGATCGCCACCTCGCGTCCGTCCGACAGCTTGACGGTGCCGATGAGTTCGCGGTCGCTCGGAAGCCCGTCGTCCGTCTCGCCCTCCGCAACCGGCGAGACACGCTCTAGGTCCACCCAGAGCCGCGAGTCGAGCACGGCCGCCAACCGCCGAGCCAGGTCGTCAGCGCGGCTGGTGTCGATCGCCGCCGGGAGATCCAGCAGTTGGCCGGCACCGGCGAAGTCGCCGCGCCGCGCACGGTCGAAGAATCGAGTGAGCGCCGCACGCGGCGACGCCGAATCCACCACCACCTGCGCCACAGGCTCCGTGTCGGGAGCGGCAGCCGGCGCCGCCGGACGCCCAAGCAACTGCGCGCCAAGGGCCAACGGCGCGACGAACGTGACAAGCGCTAGACGGGACAATCGCATCTCCCAAACTCGGCCTTTGCCCCCAGCGAAGCAACCCTCCGTCCGAGTAGATTTCGGGTCCATCCCTAGCCCTGCGACGGATACCATGAGCCCCAGCAAAGCGCCGCATCTCGCCGACCCCGACAAGAACCCCTCGTTCACCCGAGGCGTGTTCCAGGGCGAGATCCTCGAAGACCTCGTCTTCCCATTCCCCGAGCCATCGGCCGAGGAGAAGGAGACGCTGGCCCAGATCCTCGACAGCTTCCGCGGCTGGGCCGCCGAGACCGTCGATTCCCACAAGATGGACGCCGAGGGCAAGTTCACGCCCGAAGTGCGCCAGGGCATGGCCGAGCTCGGCCTCATGGGCCTGAACATCCCCGAGGAGTACGGCGGATTCGGCGCCAGCACGATGGTCTTCAGCCGCGTGTTCGGCGAAGTCGGCGCCACCGATGCTGCGCTGGCCGTGTACTTCGGCGCGCACCAAAGCATCGGCATCAAGGGCATCATCCTCTTCGGCACGGACGACCAGAAGCAGCGCTGGCTGCCCCGCTGCGCTTCGGGCGAGCTCATCGGCGCGTTCTGCCTGACCGAACCGGGGTCCGGCTCGGACGCGCAGGCGATGCTCAGCACCGCCGTGCCCAGCGCCGATGGCAAGAGCTACACGCTCAATGGCACGAAGATCTGGATCTCCAATGCCGGCTACGCGGGTGTGATGACCGTCTTCGCCAAGGTGCCCGTCGTGGTCGACGGCAAGGAGAAGCAGCGCGTCACCGCGTTCATCGTCGACGCCAAGGCGCCCGGCGTCTCGCTCGGCAAGATCGAAGAGAAGATGGGCATCAAGGCCAGCGACACGCGCACGGTGACGTACGAGAACGTCATCG
>PNKF01000030.1 GCA_013822285.1 Gemmatimonas sp. | reverse complement strand
ACACCGCACAATGTTCGATTCCAAGACCCGTACCATCGTCATCGTCGGCGCCCAGTGGGGCGACGAGGGCAAGGGCAAGCTCGTGGACGTGCTCGCCGAGCGCGCCGATTGGGTGGTGCGCTACCAAGGCGGCGCCAACGCTGGCCACACGGTGCACGTGGGTGATGAGTCCACGGTGCTGCACCAGGTGCCGAGCGGCATCCTGCACCGCGGCGTGCGCTGCGCGATCGGCAACGGCGTGGTGCTCGACCCCGAAGGCATGTTCGAGGAGGTCGACGCGCTGGTGGCCAACGGCGTCGATGTCGCGGGTCGTCTATACCTGAGCGACCGCGCGCATCTCGTGATGCCGTATCACAAGCTGGTGGACAAGGAAAGCGCGGCGAGCAAGGCGATCGGCACGACCGGTCGCGGCATCGGGCCGGCGTACGAGGACAAGGTCGCGCGGCGCGGCATCCGCGTGCTCGACCTGCGGCATCCCGCGCGCTTGAAGGCCTTGGTGGAGCGGGGCACGGACCACGCGAATCACATTCTCGCGGGCTTCGGCTCTGCCAAGCGCGCCGACGCGGCGTTCACGCTGTCGGAGTTGGAGCGCATCGCGCCGCGCTTGCTGGCGATCGCCGAGGACGTGGGCCTCGCGGTGCACCGTGCGCAGAAGCAGGGTGCGGCGGTGTTGCTCGAAGGCGCACAGGGCTCGCTGCTCGACGTGGACCACGGCACCTATCCCTTCGTGACGAGCTCGAGCACGACGGCCGGTGGCGCCGCAATTGGCGTGGGCATCGGGCCGCGCTCCATCGACGGCATCATCGGCGTCGTGAAGGCCTACACGACGCGCGTCGGTGGCGGGCCGATGCCGACCGAGCTCACCGACGCGACCGGCGAGCTGCTGCGGAAGGTGGGCAATGAGTTCGGCGCGACGACGGGGCGTCCGCGGCGCTGCGGCTGGTTCGACGCCGTGGTCGTGCGTTACGCGGTGCGCGTGAACGGCCTGACCGGTCTCGCGATCACCAAGCTCGACGTGCTCGATGGCTTCGAGAAGATCGCGCTCTGCACGGGCTACAGGATCGGCGGCGAGGTGGTCTCCGAGTTCCCGGGCGACATTGCGGAGCTGGACGGCATCGAGCCGGTCTACGAGTGGTTCGACGGCTGGAAGTCCGACACCTCGACGGCCCGCAAGCTCAGTGAGCTG
The DNA here is from genome assembly GCA_013822285.1 of Gemmatimonas sp. Classification (GTDB taxonomy): domain Bacteria; phylum Gemmatimonadota; class Gemmatimonadetes; order Gemmatimonadales; family Gemmatimonadaceae; genus Pseudogemmatithrix. The sequence goes on along the minus strand of PNKF01000030.1, from coordinate 13,540 downwards.
CCGAGGGCGGCGCGGGTCTATCTCGACCGGATCGTGGAGCTGGTGGAGTGTCCGGCACAATATGTGAGTGTTGGCACGCGCCGGGACCAAATCATCGGCCTGTGAGGCCGCTCACATCATTGGAGCGGACACACGTGCATCTTGCGCCCCGTTACACCCCAGCCAACATTTAGCCCCGGCCGGGGCCCCGGCGACGGCACTGCGTCGTCGCCGTGGGTGAACGCCCTGCCCCACATGTCCTTGGAGGGACTGTATGAAGCGCGCTGTTCTCGCTGCCTCGCTCGTGCTCGTGACTGCTGCCTGCGGCGGCGGTGGTGCCAGCCCCGGTCCGAACCCGAATCCGGACATCCCGACGTGGTACACGTCGATCCCGACCGATCCGAACATGCTGTACCAGGCGGCGACCTCTGAGTCCCGCGACTTGCAGCTGGCGGTGAACAAGGCGACGGCGGATGGCCGTAACGGCATTGCGCAGCAGATGGAGACGCGCTTCCAGGGTCTGTCCGAGCGCTTCCAGGAAGAAACCGGCCTGGGCGCCGAGTCTGAGCTGCTCGACCAGTTCCGCACGGCTTACCGTGGCGTCGTCAACCAGACGCTCAATGGCTCGCGCGTCAGCCGCCAGGAGATCAAGCAGAATGGCGTGACCTACCGCGCCTTCGTGCTGGTCGAGATGCCGATCGGCGCCGCCAACCAGGCGCTGATGCAGCGCATCCGCTCCAACCAGGCGATGTACACGCGCTTCCGCGCGGCCCAGGCCTTCGAGGATCTCGATCGTCAGGTGAAGGCCTACGAGGAGTCGCAGCGCGCGGGCAACCCGTAAGCGTTCGGCCGCTGTAGCAGGAGTTCGATGGACGTGCGCTGGTCCCGCCGGTGGCTGCCGCTGACGACAGTGGCTCTGCTGCTGGCGGGACTCAGTTGTGTGAGGGCCCCGCAGGGTCCGGAATTCGTCGCCCTGCGTTCGCCGGAAGTCCGGTTCTCGTACCCCGCCTGGTTCATCCAGGGCGGGGGAGTGGCCGGGCTCACCGTGGGTTACTCCCCGGCCTACTCGACCGCCGCGTCCGCCGACAGCGTCGGCCTGATCGACGCCCAGGCGAGGGCGCGGCTTTCCAGCCGGATGCGGCTGGTGGTCGAGAAGGGTTTCGAGACGATTCCCGGCGAAAGTATGGACAGCCGGGGTGAGGACAGTCAGGAAACCCCGCTGGCCGACAGCTTTCCGGTGTTCCTGAAGGCCAGCGTCACGGTAGGGGGCATGCACCTGGTCGCCGTAACCCCCGACTCGTTGGGCCCGAGCCTGCCGAGCGGGCTGGTGACGCTGGGGACGACCCCTCCGGAATGGATCCAACTCCCCCCGCCGACCGACGGGGAATGGTGGTACGCCGTCGGGGTTTCGACGGCATATTTCCGGGAGTACTATGGATGGGATGAGGCGGAGCGGCACGGGCGGCAGACGCTGGCGTTGAACGCCGGCGCTCGGCTGCGGTCGTTGATGGAGCAGACGGAGGAAGAGCAGCGCGCGGTGTTGCAGGTCAGCACGGCCGTTGAGATGGGTTCGGTGTCGGTGGTGTCGCGCTGGCGCGACGCGAACAACTGCTATGTGCTGGTGCGCGGCCGGGTGTTGGCCGTGCGGCCCAGATGATGGATCCCCACTGTTGGAGAGGATGACTGCAATGGTCCCCGCCTACGTCACCTTGCCTGGTCGCGCGCTGCGTGCGGCACTGCTGGTGCTGTCGATGCCGCTGCTGCTCGCGGCACAGCAATCGAACACCGCCGAGATCGAAGTCCTCGCTGACAGCATGGGGCAGCCCGTGTCGGTCAATGGGCGCCAGATGGGGGTGACCCCGTCGTTGTTGCGCATCCAGCCGGGCAACGGCGTGCGCATCGAGGTGGGGCGCGGATCGCGGATGCGCGGGCTCTCGCTCGACGTGCCGGCTGGATCGCGCATCAAGGTCGAGGTGACCATGCCGCGCGACACGCAGCCGCTCCCGAGTGTGCGCGCGGAATCGGAGATCCAGCGGCAGTTGCTGGCGTCCAACGCCTACCCGATGCCGCGGCAGCCTGTGGCGCCGACGCAGCCGCGTCGGCCGGGGATCGTCGGCAGCGTGTTGATTGGTGGTGTGCTCGCGGGTGGTGCGGCGTATGCTGGCACCGCCGGCATCTGTGACCAGAAGTTCACCTCCCCGAGCCCCTCGGGCGGCTACGTCGGGAGCACCTACTATCCGCCTGGCGAGCACACACTGGGGGTTTCGACCAGCTGTCAGGCGAGCGCCGCTGGCGTGGCGGCCTTGGTCGGTAGCGGTCTCATCCACGTGATTCGCCGCGGCGGGTATCGCGGCCGCGTGGCGAACTTCACGCGTGAGCAGGCGCAGTTCCAGACGGACCGCACCGCCTACGATCGCGCCGTACAGCAGCGCGAGCAGCGCATCAAGGACGATGTGCAGAAGACGCTCGACGAGGAACAGGAGCGTCGTCGCGCGGTGGCATCGGCAAATGACCGCGCCATCCGCGCCAATCAGGAACTGCCGCTGGTCACCTTCCTCAACACCACGCGCACGCAGGTCGTGGGCGGCCGCACGAACTCGCAGCCGCCGGTGCTGCGGATTGAGTCCGTGTCCTTCGCCGACGCGGACGGTGACTCGGTGATTTCGGCCGGTGAACGTGCCACCGTGCGTGTTCGGCTGCGCAATGCGGGCCGTGGCGCTGGCGTGAATGTCCGCGTGGAGGCCAAGTCGACGTCGCGTCTCCGGTTCGTGCCGGGGCAGCTGGGCGCGCTCGCGCCGGGCGATGTACGCGAAGTCGTCATCGACGTGGTGGCCACGCAGGACGTGATCGATGAACAGGCGGCGCTGGAGATCGTCGCGGTCGAAGGCAACGGCTTCGACTCCGAGCCGCTGCAGCTGCAGGTGCCGGTGCTCGCGTACCGTCCGCCCGACCTGCAGATCCTCGGTGCGCAGGCGGTCGACGGCGAAGGCCGGACGATCATCGCGCCGGGTACGCAGGCGAAGGTGACGATCCGCGTGCAGAACCGCGGGCAGGGCAAGGCCGAGGACGTGCGCGTGGTGATCACGCGCGGCGAGAACGTGCTCTTCACGGACGAGTTCGCCGCGACCTCGCTCACCCGCACGATCGGCCTGATGCGCGCCGGCGAGTACAAGGACATCGAAGTCGAAGTGCTGCCGAACAACCGCGCGACGTCGTTCGCCCTGAGCGCCGCCGTCACGGAGGCCTCGGGCCGCTACGACGTGCCGATGCGCGACCTCGGCCTGCAGCTGAACCGCGCGTCGCGCGGCATCGCGCAGGTCGTGAGCGTGCAGGCGCCGCGTCCGGTGGCCGGCGGGGCGACGCCCGGCAGCTTTGGCTCCGACCTGCTGCAGAACATCCCGCGAGTCGCCGAGAACCCGAATGCGATCGCGGTCATCATTGGCAATGCGACGTATCAAGGGGACATCCCGCCGGTGCAGTTCGCGGCGAACGATGCACTGGTGATGCGGCAGTATGCGGAGCAGGCGCTGGGCGTGCGTCCGGGCAACATCTACATGCTCAACAACGCGACGCTCTCGCAGCTCAAGACGATGTTCGGCGAGCGCGGCAATCCGCGCGGGCGCTTGGCGAACCAAGTGCGTCAGGGCGAGACGGAGATCTTCGTGTTCTACTCGGGCCATGGCGCGCCTGACGCGGCCGAGCGCAAGGCGTACATCATGCCCGTCGATGCCGACGCGAGCTTGCTCTCGCTCACGGGCTACGCCGTCGACGTGCTGTACGAGAATCTCGCCGCCATCGGCGCCAAGCACGTCACTGTCGTCATGGATGCCTGCTTCTCGGGCGCCACGGGCAATGGTGACATGCTCATCCGCTCGGCCTCGCCGATCGGCATTCAAGTGAACGATCCGGCGCAGCGTTTCCAAGGCGGCAGCGCGACGATCATCGCGGCCGCCGAGGGTCAGCAGCTGGCGAACTGGTACAACTCCAAGAACCACGGCATGCTGACGTATTTCTTCCTGAAGGGCTTGCAGGGCGACGCCGACAAGAGCGGGGATGGCATCGTGTCCGTGCAGGAGATGCGGGACTACTTGAACGATCCGAACGGCCTGCGCTACGAGGCGCGTGCCCAGCACGGGCGTGAGCAGACGCCGCAGGTGTTCGGTACGGGCAGCGTCGTGCTGCGGCCGCGTCCGACTCCGGCCGGGAGCCGCCCGTGATGCGTAGACTGCGCTGGTGGCCGCTGGTTGCGGTCGCACTGATTTCCTGCGTCCCCGAGATCACGGTCGCCCCGCCAGAGCCCGGTACGGTGACCGTATCGGTGGCCTCGGCGACGATCACGGCGGGCACGACGACGCAAGCGACGGCGACTGCCGCCGACTCGCGCGGTCGTGCATTGACGAGTGAGCCCCGGACCTGGTCGACGTCGGCGCCTGGCGTCGCGACCGTCAGCGCGAGTGGTGTGGTGACGGGTGTGGCGCCTGGTACGGCGAACATCACGGCGTCCGTGCTCGGTCGTTCGGCCTCGGCGGCGGTGACGGTGACGCCGGCGGTCGCGAGCGTGTTGGTGACGCCGGCGACGGCGTCGCGCACGTATCGCGACACGGTGCATTTCTCGGCGAGTGCACGCGACGCTGGCAACTCGGTGATTCCGGGCCGTCCGATTACCTGGGCCATCTCGACGGGTGCGGCCTTCGCGTCGGTGAGCACGGGTGGCATCGTGACGCCGGTGCTGCAGACGGATACCGTGACGCGGACCGTGGTGGTCAGCGCGACGGCGGATGGGCGTACCGGGACGGGCACCCTGACGCTGACGAAGCTGCCGGTGGACACCATCATCGTGACGCCGGACAGCGTGAACCGCGTCTTCGGTGACACGGTGCGATTGGTGGCGCAGCCGCGGACGTCGACGGGGACGAACCTGACCCAGCGCGTGGTGTCGTGGAGCTCGAGCAACACGGCGATCGCCACGGTGAACTCGTCGGGCCTCGTGACCGCCGTGGCACCGGGCAAGGCGACGATTACGGCGAGCTCCGAAGGGAAGTCGAGGACGGCCGTCGTCGTGGTCACCAACCGCCCGGTGGCGACGGTGGAGTTGCGTCTGCCCTCGGCGACAACGCCGGTGACGACCTTGAGCTTGGGCTCGGGTCGTTCGCAACAGCTCGAGGCCATCCTGCGTGACTCGAATGGCGGCTTGCTGACGGGCAAGACCGTGACGTGGACGTCGAGCGTGCCGGCGATTGTCTCGGTGAACGCTAGCGGCGTGGTTTCGGCCGTGGCGATCAGCGGCACGGTGACCGTGACGGCGTCGTCCGAGGGTCAGTCGGCGTCGGTGTCGGTGACGGTCGGTAACGCGGCCGGGAGCATCGTCGTGCCGACGAGCGCAGGGATGAGCACCGTGCAGAGCACCAGCATTTCGGCGACGGTGCGCGACGCGGGCTCGGCCTTGCTGCCGAACCGACAGGTGACGTTCCGCAGCACGGATACGACGATCGCGACGGTGACGCCGTCGCTGCAGACCAATGCGAGCGGCGTCGCGACGGCGACGGTGCGCGGTCGCAACGTGGGCTCGACGCTGGTGATTGCGGAGTCGGAGGGTCGACTCGATACCACGGCCGTGACGGTGTCGGCCGCGACGGTGGCGCAGCTGACCTGGGACGGCTACCTGAACTTCGTAGCATCCGTGACCGCGGGCTTGAACGAGAACACGCAGTTCTCGGTCACGCCGCGTGACAACCTCGGCAATATCATCCCCGGCAAGACGGTCACCTGGTCGAGCTCGGCGCCGACCATTGTCTCCGTCACCGCGGCGGGTGTGGTGCGCGGCTTGGCGCCGGGGTCTGCGGTGATCACGGCGACCGTGGATGCCATCTCGTCCACGCGCACGGTGTCGACGCAGAACGCGGTGGCATCGATCAACACGACGGTGACCTCGGATACGCTGGACACGGGTGCGCAGGTCAACCTGAACATCACGCCGCGCGACGCCGCAAACGTCGCGTTGTCGGGCCGTCCGTTCACGGCCGTCTCGGCCGACACGAGCATCGCCCGCGTCGCGGTGGTCGGCACGAGCGCCATCCAGATCACGGGTGGCAGCGTCGGCACGACGACCGTCACGGTGACGGCGGGTGCGATTTCGCAGCCCATCGCGATTCGCGTGATTCCGATCTCGGTGGCGTCGGTGCAGGTGGCCGGCACCACGTCGCTGCAGCGCAACAACACGTTCCAGTTCACGGCGACCACGCGTGACGGATCGGGTAACGTACTGACGGGACGCGCGGTCACGTGGAGTTCGTCGAACACCAACGTCGCGACGGTCTCGTCGACGGGGCTCGTGACGGGCGTCGGCGGCGGCTCGGCGACGATCACCGCGACCAGCGAGGGCGTGCAAGGCACGCTGACGGTCAACGTGGTGACGGACGTCGCGTCGGTGACGGTGGCGCCGTCGTCGTTCACGCTGACGACGCTCGGCGGCACGCAACAACTCACGGCGACGGCACGCAACGCGAGCAACGCGGTGCTGTCGGAGCGCATCGTGACCTGGAGCAGCTTGAACTCGAATGTCGCGGCCGTGAATGCCACGACCGGTGTGGTGACCGCGGTCGCGTCAGGCTCGACGCAGATCCGCGCGACGGTCGAGGGCGTGGTCGGCAGCGCGAGCGTTACGGTGACCGTCACGGATCCCTGCGCCCCGGCGGCGCACACCCTGGGCGGGACGGTGAACGGCTCACTGACCACCACGGACTGCTCGCTTGGCAGCGGCGTCTATGAGGATCGCTTCACGTTCAGCACCGGTTCGCAGGTCTCGCTGGCGTGGAACATCAACAGCATCACGGCGGGCGCGGTGCAGCTGCGCCAGCCGCTGCAGCAGGGCAACACGAACACGGGTCCGACGATCACGTGGACGCTGAACGGCACGGGCCTGACGGCGTACTCGGTCTACGGCGCGGGTTCGTACGTGTTCTCGATGCGGAGCCTCACGACGGTCCCGCAGGCGTACAACTTCAATACCCAACCGAACGTCGCCCTGCCGGCGAGCTGCGAGGAAGTCGGCCTGGCGATTGGCTCGGGCATCCTGCTCAACCGGAACCTGACCAGTTCGGCCTGCTCGGCCGCGAGCAAGTACTACCATCCGTACTGGATCTACTTGAACGCCGGTCAGCAGGTGACGATCACGAACACGTCGACGGCCTACGACGCCTACCTCGAGCTGCACCGCTTCAACGGCAGCGCTTGGGTGCTCGAGACGACGGACGACGACGGTGCGGGCGGCACGAACGCGCGCATCGTGTACACGGCGACCACGGCGGGCTTCTACGAGATCCGGACCACCACGTTCGCTACGCTGACGAGCGGCACCTCGACCTTGAGCGTCACCGCGAGTCCGCTGGCCCTGATGGCGCCGGTGGACGGGTTGCGCCTCGAGGACACGCCGCCGGCCATGCCGGCGCGGCGTCGCCCGCAGTGATGCGGCTGAGTCGGTGCTGTGCTGTGGCCTCAGCGCTGGTGCTGGGGCCCAGCATGCTCTCGGCGCAGGGCGCCGGGCGCTGTTCGCCTGGTGTCGAGCAAGAGTGGCAGCGCGTGCGGGTGACACGCTTCGTGCCGGCCGACAAGTCGCGCGCGCAGATGGAGCAGTTGCTCCTCGGCGAGGCACGTACGCTGGCGGTGCAGCAGGCGGTGGGCATCACGGTGTCCACGAGCACGACGCGTTCGCAGTACGAGGCGATGGCCAATGGCGAGTCGCGGGAGTATCGCGACAATTTCTTCGAGCTGTATTCGCAGGACGCCGCGGGCCTGGTCGTCGAGGAGAAGCACACGACGACCGCTCGTGGTACTGATTCCTTGGCGATCAACTACGAAGCGCGCGTCGGCTGCGAGACCGGTTCTGTGGCCGCCGGATTCACCGGATCGGTCTCGACGAACCAAGAGACCTACCGGGAGAAGGACTACATCACGATCCGCGTCGAGGTGAGCGACTCGGCGCGCGTCTATTTGTTCTCCATCGCGCAGGACGGTTCGGCGCGGCTGATCTTCCCGAACCGCGTCGACGTCAACAACGCCTTCGCGGGTGGCGATGCGCGCATGGTGCCGCGCACCGGCGCGCCGTACAGCTTCACGGCCGAGCTCGACACGCGTTTCGGGCCTTCGCAGAACGAGATGCTGCTGTCGATCTTCTATTTGGGCGGCGGTCCCGAGCTGTTCCGCAGTGCCGATGCCTTCGAGAAGGTGTTTACCCTCGAGGAGATCAACCGGGTGCTGCTGCGGGTGCCGCGGTCTGAGCGTAGCCGGTTCACGACGGGCTACGAGATCCGCGCGCGCAGCGATCGCTGACGTGCGCTCGCTTCCTCGCCGCGTCACAGGCCGTGTGGGGTTCTCCGCGGCGCTCGTGCCACGGCTAGCGCGCGCCGCAGCGGGGGTGCTCCTGTTGGCTGTCGCCGTGGCTTGCGGTGGTGGCGCGAGGAGCGGGTCCGGTACGTCGACGACGGCGCCGGCCACGACGCGCCCTGCGTCCGAGTGGGGCAGGGCAGCGTCGCCCACGACGTCCGCGAGCGTCGGTTGCGGACCCGCGCTTGAACGCGAGTGGCAGGAGCTGCGTCTCGCGCGCTATGTCCCCGCGGATCGATCCCGCGCGCAGGTCGAGCAGGTGCTGCTGAGCGAAGCGCGCGTGCTCGCGGTTCAACAGGCGGTCGGCATCACCGTGGCCACGACGACCAGCCGCACGCAGTACGAGGCGATGGCGAACGGGACGTCCCGAGAGTACCGCGATCATTTCTTCGAGCTCTACGCCCAGGACGCCGCGGGCGTGATCGTCGAGGAGCGGCATCGCGTCATGAGGGTCGGGCAGGACTCCATCGGGGTCATCTACGAAGCCCGCGTGGCCTGCGATGCGGGTAGCGCCGCTGCGGGATTCGTCGGACGTGTGGAGACCGACCAACTGGTCTACCGTGACAGTTCGATCGTGACCATCCGGGTCGAAGCCTCCGACCCCGCTCGGCTGTACCTGTTCTCGGTCGCCCAAGATGGATCCGCTCGGCTGATCTTCCCGAATCCGCTCGACACGGCGAACCAACTGGCCGGCGGTGCGATGCGTCAGGTGCCAAGGGACGGCGCTCCGTACCGGTTGTCGGCGACGCTTGATCCCCGCTTCGGGGCTGATCAGTCGGAGCTCCTGCTCGGCATCTTCTACACGGGCACGGGTCCCGCTCCCTTCCGCGCCAGCGATGCTCGGGACGATCGCGTGTTCACGCTCGAAGAGATCAATCGCGTGCTGCTCCGCATTCCCCGCGCTGAACGCGCGCGCGTCGCGACGGGCTACGAGATTCGCCGCCGGTGACCTAGGGCGTCGCGGCGGCAGAAGCATCGCCGCGCGACGTCCCTGACCGCCGGCGCGCACGGGCGTTATCTATCAGCTCGATGTCCGACGCCAACCTGCTTCGCCTCAAGACCTTCGGCGCCCCCCAGCTCGAAGCTCAGGTCGCTGGGACATGGGAGGCTGCCCTCCGCGGCGGCAAGCCCCTCGCCTTGCTGATCTACCTCAGCACGCTCGACGGCCGCGTCGAGTCCCGCGAACGCCTCGCCGACCTGCTCTGGGGTGATGAAGCTCCCGACCGCTCCCGCGCTTCGCTGCGCCAAGCGGTCTATGCGCTGCGTCAGGCCGTCGGTGACGAAATCCTGCGCAGCGATCGCGAGATGATCTCGGTGGATGTCGCGAAGCTGCCGAGCGATCGACACGCGTTCCTGGCGGCATCGCGGCGTGGCGACTTCGATGTGATGCTCGGTGCCTACGCCGGCGCCTTCTGTGACGGGCTGCCGATCGGTGGGGCGGTGGAGTTCGAGCGCTGGATGCGCGCCGAGCGTCTGCGTCTGGAACGTCTGCTGCTGGACCAAGCGGCGGGCGTGATTCCCGCGCGGCTCGCTGCGGGCGAGAGCGAGGCGGCGCTGTTCGTCGCCCGCTCGCTCGACCGGCTCTTCCCCGACCGCTCGGAAGTCGTCATCCAACTCTTCGACGCATTGGTGGCGACGGGTGGTCGGCTGGAGGCCATTGAACGCCTGAGTGCGCACGGCGCACGCCTGGCCTCGCAGGAGATGTCGCTGCCGCCGGCGCTTGCCGAACGCCTTGCGCGGGCGCGCCGTGCGGCCGCAGATCCGTCGACGGTGTTTGCCGGCCCCGCAATGGCGCTGGCGACGGTCGGCCAGCAGCTGGTGGGGCGCGAGCCGCTGCTGGGTGAACTCTCGCGCATGGCCGAGGTCTCGCGCGCGGGGGCGGCCCAGCGCGTGATGCTCCTCGGGCCGGCCGGCGTGGGCAAGACGCGTGTGCTCGATGAGCTCGAGGCGCGGCTGCGACTGCGTGGTGCGCGCGTCGTGCGTGTCAGCGTGCAGCCGGCGATGAAAGACGTGCGCTTCTCGGCGTTGGTGGAGCTCGTGCGCTCGCTGTGTGCATTGCCGGGCGCGCTCGGCATCACCGAATCATCGGCCGCCGTGTTGATCGGCGTGCTGCCCGAACTCCGCGAGCGGTTTCCGGGCGCGATGCTGCTGCGCACGTCGCGGAACGAGGCTGATCGTCGCCGGCAGCTGCAGGATGCCTTGGCCGATCTGCTCGCATCGGTCTCCGAAGAACGTCTCGTCGTCACGATGGTCGACAATATCCATCACGCCGACGACGAATCGCTCCAGGTGATCGCCGGCACACGGCCAAACACGAGCAGCCGTCTCTTGCGACTGTGGACGTCGCGACGCGCGGCGGACGCGACGCTGGCGTCCGATATCAACAGCATCGAAGTGCTGCCCTTCGGCGCGGACGACATTCGCGCGCTGCTCTCGGCCGTGGCGACGCTACCCGAGATCCCGTGGGCGGATGACTTGGTGGAGGCGCTCGAGCGACGGTCGCGCGGCGTCCCGCAGATCGTGCTGGCGATGGTTCGCTCGCTTGGCGCGGCCCGCCTGCTGCGCGTCGAGGGCGGGGCCTGGACCAGCGATCGACCAGACGCACTGATTGCCATGGCGAACGAGACGGCGGGCACGTCGACGCTGGTCGCCGGCCTGAACCCGCTCGCGCGGCAGTCCCTGGAGCTGCTCGCCGCCTGGGGCCGTCCGATCGAAGAGCGTGACTTCGTGGGCGCGATGCAATCGCGCATCGCGCCGCCTGCCGCCGAAGAGCTGCGCGAAGCCCTGCGCGAGCTCGAGGGACTCGGCCTCGCACAGTCGCGCGACCTGACCTGGGCATTGGCGCACGACACCATCGCCGATGAGATGCGGCGCCTGCCATCGACCGTGAGCGCGGACGCGCCGGCCGAATTGCTGTTCCGCCACTGGAGGCATCCGGAGCGGCTGACGATTCCCGTGCTCGAGCAGCTGGCGCTGATCGCGGGGCGCGATGAGTCGTCGGCGATGGCCGTGCGTCTCGGGCGCGCGGCGCTGTTGGCGCCGCAGATTCGCGAGTCGGGACTGCGGGGCCGTGCGTTGGGGCGACGCCTCGCGCGGATGTGCGGCCGCAAGGAGTGGGAATCGCGGATCCTGCGTGGGCTGGGCTTCTGGGGCCGGCAGTCGGAGCGTGCGCGCGTGCTCGCGACGGTGGCTGCGATGCTGCTGCTCGGCGGCCTCACCTGGTTGGCGGTGCGACTGCAGCCGCGCGTCGTCGTGATCACGCCGCCGATGGCGGAGGCGAACTTCGTCGCCGCGGCGCCCTTCGTGGTGCAGCCGAAGGTCCGCATCGAGGACGGGTTCGGGCGGCCGTGGCGGCGTACGATGTCGGTGACCGCGCAGCCGGATATCGGCACGCTCTTCGGAGACACGTTGCGCCGAACGGACGGTGGTATCGCGCAGTTTGAGCGCCTGGCGATCTGGTTAGGTGCCAAGGCGGAAGCAATGCGGCCGCGTCCCGTCCATCTGACCGTGCGCGGGCCGTGGTTCGTGCGCTCGGCGCGCGTCGCCATCACGGGACTGTTCACGGGCGGGGGCGGCGACGGGTTCCGCGTGACCAAGCTGGAGGTCAACGGTGTGCCCATCGGCGACTCGCTGATCGTGGATGTGTCGGCCGGTGATTCGCTGCTGGTAGACTTGACGTTCGAGTACACCACGACGTCGGCGACCGCGAACTACATCGTCGGCGCGGCCGCCATGTGGGAGCGACGTGAAGAAGCGTCCATCCGCCTCGCGGGCCTTCCGCGGCCTGTACACGAAGCATGGCGCCACGTGACATTCTCGTTGCGCGCGCCGCGGGAGCGCGGTGAGTACTACATCCCGGTGATCTTCGATCTTGAGGATACGGTGGAGCACATCTTCTCGGGCACCAGTTGGATGTTCGGCGCGCCAATCTGGTACGATGGCAACGACATCCAAGACCAGCCGCGTGAGTTCTTCGAAGGGCTTCGGCTCAGTGGCCGTGCCGTGACGGGGCGGTCGATGGTGGGAATCCTGCGGACCCGCCAGGGGGTCACACGGATCGGTGACACGATCACGGTCACGGGGACTCCCGGCCGTGATGGGAGCGGCCGGGTGCTCATGGGCCGCGCGATACGCGTGCGCGTGCATCCGGCGCCATAGGGCGTCGTCGCGTCAGCTCACCAAGTGGGCTCGGGAATCGCCCGCGTCTCCGGACGCCCGAAGCGATACCCTTGGAACAGCGTCACGCCCATGTCGCGCAGCACCGCGACTTCGTCATCCGACTCAACACCTTCGGCGATCACCATGATGTCGAGGGACGCACAGGTCTGCAGCGTTCCCTCGATGATGGCACGACGCACGCGGTCCTGGTGGATGTTGCGGATCAGCGCCATGTCGAGCTTGATCAGGTCGGGCTCGAAGTCGGCCAGCAGGGCGAGGCCGGCATAGCCGGCACCGAAGTCGTCGATCGCCGTCTTGAAGCCCTTCCGCTTGTACTCGGCGAAGATGCCCTGCAGATGCGCGCGATCGCCGATGGGCTCCGCCTCGTTCACCTCGAAGATGATCTGCGAAGTGGGGAAACCGAGCTCGGCGGCGGCCTCGAGGGTCACGCGGATGCAGGTCTCGGGGCGGTAGACAGCGTTCGGCAGGAAGTTGATCGAGACCGGCGTCGTCAGCTGCAGCTCCGCGGCCACGCTGATGGCGGCGACCCGGGCGGCTTGGTCGAAGCGATAGCGATTGTGGTCGTTGACCTTCGCGAGAATCTCCCCGGCGCCCTCGCCGTTGAGGCCGCGCACCAGCGCCTCGTGTGCGAAGACCGTGCGCGTGGACAGGTCGACGATGGGCTGAAAGGCCATCGTGATGCCGAAGTCCAGCCCCGCGCCTTCACGGCAGGCGCGGCAGCTCAGGGGCGGTGGTGGGGCGGGAAGTGCGGGCACGGAAACGGGCGAAAAGCGGAGGGCGGTGTCGGTGTCGGCGGGAACGCCAGAGAAGTATCGGCAGTGCGCATCGCGCCTGCCAGATGCCGTCCCGAGCGGATTCGCCGAGGGTTAGATTTCTGCTGGATCTCCGCCGGCCGACTCCCGTCTTTTCGCTCTCGTATGCGCCCCGACGTCCTCGAAACGCTCGTCTCGCTGGCCAAGCGCCGCGGCTTCATCTTCCAGTCCTCCGAGATCTACGGCGG
>PNKF01000029.1 GCA_013822285.1 Gemmatimonas sp. | reverse complement strand
CCTCAAGCCGGGCTCGCGCGCGGCGGAGATCTACGGCCAGCCGGAGATCAGCGAGCGGCATCGCCATCGCTACGAGGTCAGCAACCAGTATCGCGAGCAGTTCCAGCAGGCGGGCATGCGGCTCTCGGGCCTCTCTCCGGACGGCTCCCTGGTGGAGATGATCGAACTCGCCGACCATCCGCACTTCGTGGCCTGCCAGTTCCACCCGGAGCTGAAGTCCCGCCCGACGCGCGCGCATCCGCTGTTCTCGGCCTTCGTGGCCGCGTCGGCGAAACACGCGACGGTGTCGCCGGCTCGCGTCGCGGCGCACAACGCCCTGGTCGAGGCGAACTGAGATGGAGCATCGAGCGGCGTTTCCCACGGACCGACTGTTCTTGATCGCCGGGCCCTGCGTCATCGAGAACGACGACATCCTGTTTCGCGTGGCCGACCATCTCGCCAAGCTCGCGCATCATGTGCCGGGCGGCGTGATCTTCAAGGCCAGCTACGACAAGGCGAACCGTTCGAACGCCGGCGCGTTCCGCGGTCCCGGCATGGACGAGGGCCTGCGTGCCCTGCAGCGCGTGCGTGAACGCACGGGGCTGCCGGTGCTCACGGACGTGCATCTGCCCGAGCACTGCGCCGTCGCCGCGCAGGCGGTGGACGTGCTGCAGATCCCGGCCTTCTTGTGCCGCCAGACGGACCTGCTCGAGGCGGCCGGCGCGACCGGACTCGCCGTGAATGTGAAGAAGGGTCAGTTCCTGCATCCCGAAGGCATGGCCGGCGCGGTGAAGAAGGTGCTCGGCGCGAATCCGCCCGGCCTCGTGAAGCGCGAAGGCCACTGTGATGTCGCCGTGACGGAGCGCGGCTCCTTCTTTGGCTATGGCGATCTCGTCGTGGACATGCGCGGCTTCCGCCGCATGCGCGAGGCGACGGGCGTACCGGTGATCTTCGACGGCACGCACTCCGTGCAGCAGCCTGGTCGCGGGGAAGGCGGCGCGAGCGGTGGACTGCGCGAGCACATCCCGGCGCTGACCTACGCGGCCTGCGCGGCAGGTGCCGATGGCCTCTTCCTCGAGACGCACCCGAACCCGGACTCGGCGCCGAGTGACGGGCCGAACATGTTGCCCTTGTCGCAGCTCGACGGGGTGATCCGCAAGGCGGTCGCGTTCTGGGAGCTGGCCCGCACATGATTCTCGGGCTCGGGGGCTCCCTCGCACCACAGTCCGGGCCGCAGCTAGATCCCACGCTGGCGGCCCGGATCCGTCTTGTCTGTTTCGACGTGGACGGGGTACTCACCGACGGCGGCATCATCCTCGGCGACGCCGGCGGGACGCGCATCGAGCTCAAGCGCTACGACATCCAAGACGGATTGGCGATCAAGATGCTGCAGCAGGCGGGCATCCTGACGGCGATCATCACGGGCCGCGAATCGGAGTCGGTGGCGCTGCGGGCGAAGGAGCTTGCCGTGGATGAGGTCGTGCAGGACATCCAGGCGCGAAAGGTGCCGGCCCTGCGCCGCATCCTGGAGAAGCGTGGCTTGGATTGGAGCCAGGTGGCCTTCGTCGGCGATGACCTGCCGGACATCGGCGTCCTGCGCTTGGTGGGGCTGCCGGTCGCGGTGGGCAATGCGTCGTTCGACGCCGTGCAGGCGGCCAAGATCCGTTTGACCAAGACGGGCGGGGCAGGCGCGGTGCGTGAGTTTGTGGAGTTGTTGCTGCGCGCTCGTGGGGATTGGGACGCGCAGGTGGAACGCTACGTGGCCAGCCGCTCGGAGGAGCGATGAGCGATACGGCGCGGATTGTCGCGCGGGGCAAGCGAGTGCTGGAACTGGAGCGCGATGCGGTCGCCGAGGCCGCGTCGCGGCTCGATGGCGCCTTCGCGGCAGCGGTGCAGTTGATCAAGCAGGCCAAGGGCCGCGTGATCGTCGCGGGCATCGGCAAGAGCGGGCTCATCGCGCGCAAGATTGCGGCCACGATGACGTCGACGGGCACACCCGCGTACTTCCTGCATCCCACCGAAAGCGTGCACGGCGACCTCGGCATCGTGACGGACGACGACGTCGCGCTGCTGCTGTCGAAGAGCGGCGAGACGCAGGAGCTGCTGCCGCTGCTCGAGCAGCTCACGCGGCTCGGCGTGCCCTGCATCTCGATCACGAGCAACCGCGAGAGCACGCTGGCCCGGAACAGCCGCGTCGCCCTCGATGGCTATGTGCGCGAGGAAGCCTGCCCGCACGATCTCGCCCCGACCACCAGCACCACGCTGGCGCTCGCCATCGGCGATGCGCTCGCCGTGGCGCTGCTCGAGGAGAAGGGATTCCGCCGGGAAGACTTCGCGAAGTTCCATCCCGGTGGCTCGCTGGGCCGCAAGCTGCTGCTGCGCGTGCGCGATGTGATGATCGCGGATGCGCTGCCGACGCTCGGCGCCGACGCCACCATGCGCGAGGCCATCGTCGTGCTCGCGAAGCAGCGTGGCCTGGGCATCATGCTCGATGGCGCCGGCCGACTCGCGGGCGTGCTCACCACCGGTGACCTCACGCGGCTCATGCAGCGCGACGGCGATGTGATGGCCATCCGCGTGACGGACGTCATGACGCGCAGCCCGAAGACCGTCGATGCCGATGCGCTCGCCTCGGCAGCCGTGCACACCATGGAGCAGTTCGGCGTGATTGCCTTGCCGGCGCTCGAGGCCGATGGGCGCGTGGCCGGTGTGGTGCACCTGCACGACCTCATGCGCGCCGGAGCGGCATGACCATGCGGCCACTGGTGCTGCTTCTGGCCGCGGCGATCGCGGCGGCCGCCTGCTCGGACGTCAACGAGCAGCGGAACGTGGTCTCCGAGGCGTCGGCGCTCGACAGTGCCGACCAGGTCGCATTCGGCTCGCGCACCGTGCTCACGGACGCCGGCTTGCTGCGCGCGGAGATCTTCGCGGACACGACGCTGTTCCTGAGCCAGAACACCCGCGTCGCGATGCGTGTGGTGCATGGCGTGTTCTTCAACGCCCAGGGGTCGCGCGACGCGACCGTCACGGCGGACCGCGCGAGCTACGACTCGAAGCAGCAGATCCTCGAGGCCTACGGCAACGTCGTCGTGACCTCGGTGGACGGGCGGGTGCTCAAGTCGCCCATGCTGCGCTTCGAGAGTGCGCAGAACCAGATCCTCTCGGACTCGGCGTTCAGCATGACCGAGCCGGACGGCAAGGAGATGCGCGGCGTGGGCTTCCGGGCGGATCCGAACCTCCAAGTGGTCACCGTTCTGCGCGTCGAGCGCGGGCGTGGTGGCGCGGTGCGGATGACGCCGTGAGCCGATTCGCGCTCGCGCTCGTGGCCGTGCTGGCAGCGCTGCCGTCTGTGGGCGCGCAGTCGCCAAGGCCGGCGGCCCCAGCCCGCACGCCGCGCGCTGAGCGACCCTGCATCGTGTTGTTCACGGGCGTCACCACCGGGCCGCGGACCACGCGCATGCGGTCCGAGGCGATCGACAGCACGGGCCTGCGCAACACCTACCTTGGCGGCGCCGTCGATGCGACCTGCGAAGGGCAGGGCAATCGCTTGCTGGCCGACAGCGCCGAGCACTTCGCGGCGCAGGGCCTGCTCATCCTGTACCACAACGTGAAGTACACCGAGGAGCGCGTGACGATGACCTCGGACCGCATGGTGTACTATACGCGCGAAGAGCGGCTCGTCGCCGAAGGCAACGTGAAGGGCAAGACGGCGTCCGGCACGCGCTTCGAGGGCCCGCGCATGGAGTACTTCCGTGCGAGCGCCGGCCTGCGCGACGAGAACAGCTGGATCGCCACCGGGCGACCCTTCGTACGCATGAGCCCGACCGAGTCCGGAGCGGCCGCCGGCAGCTCGGCCGATTCCACCGACCTGACGGCCAACATCATCCGCTCGCGCAACGACTCGCTGCTCTACGCCAGCGGCCGCGTGGTCCTCGAGCGCTCGGACATGCGGGCCACCTCCGATTCGGCCTTCGTGGACAACGGCGAAGAGCACGCGCGCTTTCTCCGGGAGCCGCGCATCGAAGGCCGAGGGGAGCGCGCGTTCACGCTCGTCGGCACCATCATCGACGCCTGGTCGGAGGAGCGGAAACTGCAGCGCGTCGTGGCGCTGAACGAAGCCGTCGCCACCAGTGACTCACTTACCCTGCGCAGCGACACGATCGACATTCGCTTCGCCGAGCAGGAGATCGCGCGCATCTACGCGTGGGGCACACGGGCGCGCGCGGATGCCGGTGCGCAGGTCATCGAGGCGGATTCCCTGGACGTGGAGATGCCGGGCCAGGAGCTGCGGACGCTGCACGCCTTGGGCGCCGCCGTCGCGCTGTCGTCGCCCGACAGCACGCGCATCGAGAGCACGGAGCGCGACTGGATCGTCGGCGATACGTTGGTCGCCCGCTTTGAACAAGTCACTGACTCTATCGGCACGCGCACCGCGTTGCAGGAAGTCATCGCGACGGGCGGCGCGCGCGCCTACTACCAGATGCCTCCGCCGGGCGGCGGACACGGCATCCCCAGCCTCAGCTACAATCGGGGTCGACAGATCACCGTCCAGTTCGACAAGGGAGAGATGTCACAGGTGCGTGTGAGCGAGCAGGCCTCCGGCCTTTACTTGGAGCCGTCGCAGGCGGCACCGGCCGACACCACGACGCGCCCAGCGCGTGGGAGGCGTCCATGAGCCACGCCGATGTGGTGCAACGCCTGACCGCCGGTGACCGCTCAGACGCGCTCTGCCTGCTCGCCGTCGCGCAGCGGGCGGACACGAACGGGCGTGCCGACCTTCACGATGTGGTCGTGACGTATCGTGCCGACTACCTGCAGGCCTTGGAGGCCGAGGGCCGCGATGTCTCCGCCGAGGCCGGCCGCTTGAGCGTCGACGAGGTGCGCGGGCACCTCAGCGCCGTCGTGCTGCCGCGCCTGGTCGCCACGGGGGCCGTGACGGTCGACGCGACGGGCAATGGCAGCGTGCGCCTGCAAGGCGAGGCCCTCAGCGCCTTCAACGCCGATCGCGACGCGTGGCTGTCCACGCTGCAGCACACGGGCGAACATCCGAGTGCGCGGCAGCGTCGCCACACCGGGCCCGTCGAAGGCGGGAGCGTCCTTGGCGCCACCGGCCTCGTGAAGACGTACAAGAAGCGCAACGTCGTGTCCGACGTCTCGCTGGAACTGCGTCAGGGCGAGATCGTCGGCCTGCTCGGGCCCAACGGCGCCGGCAAGACGACGACCTTCTACATGGTCGCCGGCTTGATCCCGCCGAATGCGGGCAAGATCACGCTCGACGGCGACGACATCACCCGCATGCCCATGTACCAGCGCGCGCGTCGCGGCATCGGCTATCTCTCGCAGGAACCGTCGATCTTCCGCAAGCTCTCGGTGGAGGAGAACATCCTCGCCATCCTCGAGACCCTGCCGATTGCGAAGGACGAGCGGGAGCGGCGGCTCGAGAAGCTGCTCGACGAACTCAAGATCAAGCACCTGCGCCTGAGCAAGGCGTACGCGCTGTCCGGCGGCGAGCGGCGGCGCCTGGAGATCACGCGCGCGCTGGTGACGCAGCCGAAGTTCATCATGCTCGACGAGCCATTCGCCGGCGTCGACCCGATTGCCGTCAATGACATCCAAGGCATCGTGGCCTCGCTGCGCGACCGCGGCATCGGCGTCCTGATCTCCGACCACAACGTCGAGCAGACGCTGGACATCGTGGACCGTGCGTACATCATGTTCGAGGGGCAGGTGAAGGTCGCCGGCCCCGTGCGCGACCTCATCTTCGACGACGAGGTCTCGCGCGTGTACTTCGGCCCCACGCTCACCGCGCGTCTCCGCGCCCGCATGACGGACGGCGCATGAAAGGCGGCATGCAGCAGTCCGCCAGGCTTGGCCAGGAGCTGAGGGCCAATCCGCGCCTGTACCAGGCGATGGACATGCTGTACATGCCGCTGCTCGACCTGCAGCAGCACCTCAAGCAGGAGCTGCTGCAGAATCCCTTCCTCGAGTTGGTCGAGGAAGACGAAGAAGAGACCATCGAGAGTGCGAGCGTCGAGCTCAGCGAGTCGCAGAACGTCGACGCTGAGCCGGAGCAGGGACTTCCCGCGGAGGAGCGTGAGGACGATTCGCGCTGGGAGGAGATCCTGCTCGACGGTATGGAGAGCGGCGGCATGCCGGAGCCCCGCGACGACCGCGAGCCCTATGAGCCCGTCACGGTCGAGTCGCGTGGGCTCGACGACCATCTCCGTGACCAGATCGCGCTGCTCGACCTCAGCGAGCGCGACCGCCTGCTCGCCGAGGAGTTCATCGGCAACATCAACGAGGACGGCTACCTGGCGGCCTCGTTGGACGACATCCTGCACGGCATCAACGAGGTCCTGCTGCGCGCGGCGGAAGCCGAAGATGAAGAGCGCGAGGTGCCGCTGTTCACCAGCGCCGACGCGGAGCGCATGCTGGCCGTGATGCAGGGATTGGACCCCGCCGGCATCGCCGCGCGCGATCTCAAGGAGTGTCTCGCCCTGCAGCTCCACGCGTCCCAGCTGACGGGTACCTTGGCCGAGCGACTCGTCGTCGAAGCCTTCCCGGAACTGGTCGCCCACAAGTGGACCGAGGCCGCGCGGAAGCTCGGCTGCACGCCCGCCGAGGCGCAAGCAGCGGCCGACGCGTTGTCCAAGCTCAATCCGAAGCCCGGCCGCGCGTTCAGCGAGGGCGACGGCAACTACGTGGTCCCCGACCTGATCGTCGAGAAGATCGACAATCAGTACCTTGTCTTCACGAACGATCACAACCTGCCGCGCCTGCGCCTGTCGCGCAGCTACCAGGAGATCGCCCGCGACAAGAAGCGTTTTGACGCCGAGCACAAGGAGTTCATCACCTCGCGGCTCAGTGCGGCGCAGTGGCTGATCCAGGCCATCGAGCAGCGGCGCCAGACCATGTTGAAGGTGATGCACTTCATCGTGGACCGGCAGCGCGACTTCTTCGAGAAGGGTGTGCAGGGCCTGAAGCCGCTGACGCTGCGTGAGGTCGCCGATGCCATCGGCATGCACGAGAGTACCATCTCGCGCGTCACCAACGAGAAGTTCGCGCAGACCCCGCGCGGCGTGCTGCCCCTCAAGTTCTTCTTCTCCTCGGGCCTCAAGAGCGCCGACGGCGAGGACGTCTCGGCGCGCGGCATCAAGGCGACGATCGCCAAGCTGGTTGCCGATGAAGACCCCAAGCGTCCGCTCACCGACGATGCGATCGTGAAGCTGCTGGCCAAGGACGGCCTCTCGATCGCCCGCCGCACCGTCGCCAAGTATCGCGACGAGCTCGGCATCCTCAAGGCGCAGATGCGCAAGCGCCTCTGATCACCCCGACGATGACTACTGCTCCGACGCCCCAGGTCTCCGTGCTCGTGCCTGCCAAGGACGAGGCCGAGAACCTGCCCATGTTCCTCGAGCTCTGCGATGCGATGATCCGCAACGCACGAGTGCCCTATGAAGTCATCGTCATCGACGACGGCTCCCGCGACGGCACGCCGGCGCTGCTCGAGCAACTCAAGGCCAAGTATCCCTGGCTGCGCTCCGAGCGACACCGCGCCCAGCGCGGCATCGCGGATGCGCTGCGCTCAGGCTATCTCGCCGCGCGTGGCGGCATCCTCGTGTTCTATCCGGCAGACCTGCAGTTCAAGCCGGAGGACATCCCGCGCCTGGTGCAGCCGATCCTCGATGGGCAGTCCGACATGGTCACGGGCTTCAAGCAGGGCCAGTACGAGAAGGCCTTCGTCAGCAAGATCTACAACGGGCTCTCGCGCTCGCTGTTCGACGTGCCGGTGCGCGACCTGAACAACGTGAAGGCCTATCGTCGCGAGATCATGGCCGACCAGCCGGTCCGCCCGGACTGGCACCGCTACATGATCGTGCTCGCGCATGCGCAGGGCTATACGGTGAGCGAGATCCCGGTGCCGCTGTATCCACGTCATGCCGGACGCTCTAAGTTCGGCCTGAGCCGCATTCCGATCGGCGTGCTCGACATGCTGGCAGTGTGGTTCGAGCTGCGCTTCGGCCAGAAGCCACTGCTGGCGTTCGGCATGCTCGGGGCCGCGCTGTTTGCCCTGGGCGTCCTTGCCGGCTTCGTGGCCTTGGGCGTGCTGCTGTTCCAAGGCATCGGCCTGCGCTGGATCTGGACGCTCATCCAGACCTGCCTGCTGCTCGGGTCCATCTTCTTTGCGACGGGCCTGCTCGGGGAACAGATCGCCGTGACGCGGGCGGAGCAGCGCGAGTTGCGCCGCCGCCTCGACGCGCTGCGCCCCGATGCGCAGGCCGATCGGGAGCGATGAGCGCGCGTCGCGTTCTCTTCGTCACGCATGCCTATCCCCGACACAGTGGTGACGGGGCTGGCTCGTTCCTGCATCGCCTGGCACTCGGACTACAGGCCTCGGGGCTGACGGTCCGCGTGCTGGCGCCGAGTGCGCCGAAGCTCGCGCCAGCCGAGACGCTGGATGGCATCGAGATCCGCCGCTTTCGCTACGCCCCCGCGGGGATGGAATCGCTGGCCTACACCGGCACGATGGCGGAGCAGGTGCTGGGCTCGCTGAGCGGGAAAGGGGCCTTGCTTGGCATGCTGACGGCGGGGACGATGGCCGTGCGTCGTGCCATCGACGAGTTCGCCCCTGACGTCGTGCATGCGCATTGGTGGTTCCCGGCCGGCCTGCTGTCGCTGGGCGCTGACAGCGATGTGCCGTTGATCACGACTATGCACGGCTCCGATGTGCGCCTCGCGCGCAAGGTGAAGTTGGTGCATCCCTTGTTCCGGCGGGTGATGGCGCGCTCCGCGGCCGTGACGGCGGTGTCGTCCTGGCTGGCGGGGGAGGCGCGCGCGATGGCGCCCGGCACGACGATTGGCGTCGCGCCGATGCCGGTCGATGTGCAGCTGTTCACCGCGGAGGCGACGCCGCGCATCCCGGGGCGCTTCTTGTTCGTCGGGCGGCTCAACGCACAGAAGGGCGTGCGCGATCTCTTAGAGGCGTTGAGCTGGGCTGCGCCTGGCATCACGCTCGATATCGTGGGCGATGGCGAAGACGAAGTCGCGCTGAAGGCGCGCGCGCGCGAGTTGGCGCTGGAGTCGCGCATCTCCTGGCTCGGCGCGCTTCCGCGCACGGAGCTGCCGGCGTTGTACAGACGCAGCCGAGCGGTCGTGATGCCCTCGCAGCAGGAAGGGCTCGGCCTGGTGGCGGTCGAAGCGCAGCTCTCACGCACGCCGGTGATTGCGTATCGCTCGGGCGGACTGCCGGATGTGGTCGATGCGCAGTGGGGCGGGCGTCTCGTCCCGGCGGGTGACACGCGCGCGCTGGCGGATGCGATGACCGAGATGCACGCCGCGAAGCCCGAGACGATCAGCGGCTGGGGCGCTGCGGCGCGCAGCGTGATGATGGATCGCTTCTCGCCGACCGTGGTGTCGTTGGGCTACCGCGCCCTCTACGACCGCGCCTGCGGATGACGGCCCGTCGCTGGCGAGACCTCGCGACGGGCGCGCTGCTCATCGCCGCGCTGTGGTTTGCGGCGCGCGTGATGACGGCCAACTGGAGCAGTGTGCGCGAGGCCGGCGTGTCGCTCGCGCCGCGCTGGAGCGGCATCGTGGCGTCGGCGCTCATCGTGCTGGCCTGCTATGCGATCTTGATCGAGACCTGGCGCCGCATGGTGCGCACCTGGGGCAGCCAGCTGGCCGCTGGCGATGCCGCGCACATATGGTTCGTCTCGAATCTCGGTCGCTACGTGCCGGGCAAGGTCTGGCAGATCGGCGCGATGGGCATGCTGGCGCAACGTGCGGGAGTCGCCCCGGATGCAGCCGTCGGCTCTTCGCTGGTGCTGGCGATCGTGAACATCCTCGCGGGCCTCGCGGTCATCCTGGGGCGGGGAAGCGGCGCACTTGACCTGATGGGCATTCCGCGCGTGACGGCGTTCATCGGAGGCGCCGCGGCGCTGGGCGCGACGCTCGCGCTCCCGTGGCTGCTCCCGATGATCGTCCGCGCCTTCAATCGCGTCACGGGGCGCGCCCTGCGCGAGCCGCGGGTGCCGCTGGCGGCCATCCTCGCGGCGTTCGTGGGCTGCGCCCTGGCCTGGCTGGGCTACGGCATCGCGTTCTCGAACTTCGCGGCCGCGCTCGTCCCACCGCCGTCGGCAGCCACCGTCAACGCGCACATCGTCGCCTTCACGCTCTCGTATCTCGCGGGATATCTTGCGGTGTTCGCCCCCGGGGGCATCGGCGTCCGCGAGCTGTCGCTCGCCGCGTTGTTGACGACCTGGCTGGGTTACAGCAGTGGCGATGCGGGCATCATCGTCCTCACGTCCCGCGTCTGGCTCACCGTCCTTGAAGTGCTTCCCGGCGCTGCGCTGCTCGCGCTCGCGGCGCTTACCAATCTCCGGACCAAACCGTCGTGACCGATTCCTCGATGTCCGCGCCGTCGACGCGCACCGAATGGTTGCTCAGCATCGCCGTGATCATCGCCGCCGCGATGACGCTGGCGTACCCCGCGCTGGGCGGAGGATTCCTCGTGAATCCGTACAGCGACCAGTACATCGCGGGCTATCCATTCCGTGAGTTTGCCGCGGCCTCGCTGCGCGCCGGCGAGGGCATCCCGCAGTGGAATCCCTATCTGATGGGCGGCATGCCGTACATCGCGGCCATGCACGGCGACATCTTCTACCCCACGCAGTTGCTGCGCATGGTGCTGCCCACCGACGCGGCGATGACCTGGGGCATGGTGCTGCATCTGTTCCTCGCCGGCATCGCGACCTTCGCCTTCCTCAAGAATCTCGGCGTGCGGAGCACGGCGGCGGTCGTCGGCGCCGTATCCTATATGATGGCAGGGCAGGTGGCTTCGCTGGTCTCGCCGGGACACGACGGCAAGCTGTTCGTCTCGTCGCTGCTGCCGGTCGCATTGCTCATGCTCACTTGGGGCATCCGCGATGCAAAGCCCTGGGCCTGGGGCGGCCTCTCGCTGGTGGTTGGCCTTGGCGTCCTGACGCCGCATCCGCAGTTGCTGCAGTACTTGCTGCTGGCGGCCGGTGCGTGGGGATTGATGCTCGCCTTCGGCGCGCCGACCGGCGTCACCCTCACGCGCCGTGACGCCACGCTTCGGCTCGGCCTCGCCTTCGCCGCCGTCGGACTCGGGCTCGTGATCGGTGCCGTGCAGTACATGCCGGTGCTCGAGTACGTGGATTGGTCGCCGCGTGCGGGTGGCCGCGGCTACGACTACGCCACAAGCTTCTCGCTGCCGCCGGAAGAGTTGCTCAATCTCGTGCTGCCGGAGTTCACCGGGAAGCTCGACAACTACTGGGGCCGCAACGGCATCCACCTGCATTCGGAGTACATGGGTGCCACGGTGCTCGCGCTCGCCGCGGCCGGCATGGCCGGACTCGCGAAGCAGCGCAGCCGCCTGCGTTGGTTCCTGATCGGCATGACCATCGTCGGCACGCTCTGGGCGCTCGGCGGCAGCACGCCGTTCTACCAGCTCGTGTACGCGATCGTGCCGGGCACCAAGTTCTTCCGGGCGCCGAGCACCTTCTTCTATGTGGCCGCGTTCGCGATTGCCTGCTTGGCGGCGCTCGGGACCGAACGCTTGATGGCAGGCGGGATCAAGAAGTCCTGGCTCATGGGAGTCGGCGCGGTCGGTGGCGGCATCGCGCTGCTCGGCCTCGTCGGCGTGTGGCAGGACATGGCGACGACCCTGGCGCCTGATGCGCGCTTCGATCGAGTCGCCGCCAACGCTTCGGCGGTGACGATGGGTAGCCTGCGCCTGCTCGCGGTCGTCGGGGCGCTGGTTGCGCTGGCCTTCGCACGCATGACCGAACGACTCAGTGTGCGTGCGTTCGGCTTCGGGCTCATCGCGCTGGTGACCGTCGATCTCTGGAGCGTACAGCGCGGCTACTTCAAGTTCTCGGAGCCGGCGTCGGTGTTGTATGCCAGCGATCCGGCCATCGACTACCTGAAGGCATTGCCGGAGCCGGCGCGCGTGATCGCCAACGCCTTCGGGCCAGGCGCCGCGTATCACGATCCGGCGCTGGATTATGACGGAATGATGGCTCACGGGGTACGGCTAGTGCTGGGCTACCATGGCAACGAGCTGGGCCGGTATCAGCAGCTCGTCGACAAGGATGGCAACTACGCCCAGATCATGAACCCGACGCTCTGGGGGCTGCTCAACGTGCAGTACATCTATACGAATCTCGATTCGTTGGGATTGCCCGGCGAGCAGCGCGTCGTGGGGCCGGTGCGCAATGCGGCCGGCAGCATGGTCTCGCTGTTCAAGCTGCCGGGCGAGCACCCATACGCCTGGGTCGCCCCGGCAATCGCCAAGCTGCCGGATGAGCAAGTGTTGCCGGCGATTCATCGCCGTGCCTTCGCGTACAATGCCGTTGCGCTGGTTCCGCCGGACGCAGAGATCCCGACCGTGACGCTGGAGCGTGTGCCCGAGCCGCTGGCCCTCAGCGTACGTACGGCGTCCTACACCGCGGGCAAAGTGTCGCTGGCGCTCGACGCGCCGGCGCCGGAAGGATCCGCACTGGTCGTCTCGGAGAACTTCTATCCTGGCTGGCGGGCGACGGTAGACGGCAAGGAAGCGCCCGTGGTGCGCGCGATGTATTCGTTGATGGCCGTGCCGCTGCCTGCGGGCGCACGTAACGTGGAGCTTCACTTCGCATCGGATTCGTACGCGAGTGGAAAGCGCGTCACGTTGGTTGCCACGCTGCTGGCGATCATCGCCGTGATGGTGGGCGTCGGTGCGTTGCGCGTACAGATGACGAGGCCTGCGTAAGGTGGCGGCCCCCGCGATCCGCCGCCCGATCGTCGCGCTCGCGACGTTGCTGACGCTGGGTTCCGCTGCCTGCCTCAGCCCAACCGATCCACCGGCTGGGCAGCCCGCGTTGCTTGAACTCACGCCGGCCGAGCTGCTGGCCGGGAGCGGGCCCCAGACGGTTACGCTTCGCGGCTCGCGCTTCAGCGCGGGCTCGCAGGTCCGTGTGAACGACGAGGATGTGCGCACCACGTTCGTGAATGTCGAGACGCTGCGCGCCGAGCTGCCCGAACGTCTGACGGCGCTGCCCAACGACCTGATCTTCCAGGTGCTCAACGCCGATGACCTGACGAGCTCGTATCGGATGCTGCCCGTGCGCCAGCAGCCGCTCGTGGGCTGGGAGTGGTCACAGGTCATCGTCACGGGCGGCAGCTGGGATGTCGCGGTGGCACCGTCCGGTGAGATCCTCGCCGGCGGCTACTACTCGGGCGCCCTCACCCGGGTGGACGCCACGAACCTCCGCGTCATCGGCTCGACGCCGACGGCGAACTGGCCCTACGACGTGGCCATCGACGGGAGCCGGAACCTCGCCTACACGGCGGGGCTCGATGAAGGCCAAGTCGACGTCATCGATCTCTCGACGTTCACGCGGACGCAGCAGTTCCGCTTGGCGACGCGTCCCATCCGCGTCGCCCTCAACGCGGATCGCACGCGCCTCTTTGCCACCACGCTGAGCGACCTGCGGCTGGTCTCCCTCGACGTCGCCACCGGCGCGGCGCAGGGCAGTGGCCTCGATATTCAGGGCATCGGCAACGGCCTCGCGCTGACGCCCGATGGCCAGCGCCTCTGGGTCACGACGACCAACGGGCTGGTACACATCGTCTCGCCCGCGACGCTCGCGTTGCAGCAGACGATCAGCGTCGGGGGCATTCCGCAGGATGTCGTCATCAACGCGGCCGGGACGCGGGCCTACGTGGCCAATGAGAACGGCTGGATCAACGTGTTCGATGCGGCGAGCGGCGCGCGCCTGGATTCCATCCCCGCGCCGATCCCGTTCGGCCTCGCGCTTCAGCCTGGCAGCGACCGGCTGTGGGTCGCGGCATCACGGCGCGGCGAGATCTACGTCATTGACCTCACGACCGGTCGGCTTCGTGGCGGGCGTCGGGTAGGTGGCGCACCGCGCACGATCGTCTTCGATGGCCTGGGGCGAGCGCTGATCGCCAACGAGTCGGGTTTCGTCCACATCGCCTCGCCGGTTCCGTAACGGTCGGGCAGGGCAGTTCCAAATCGCGCCAGATTGGCGAGATTTCACGGATGCCCCCCGCGACGCAAAAGGGACTGGTCATCGTCCCGACGTACAACGAAAGCCAGAACATCCGCACGCTGCTGCGCGCCGTCCTCGATGCCGACGCGCGCCTCGAAGTGCTGGTGGTCGATGACAACTCGCCAGACAAGACGGGTGACATCGTCGCGGCCATCGGCGTCGACGAACCGCGCGTCCACCTGCTACGCCGCCCGGGCAAGATGGGACTGGGCACCGCGTACCGCGACGGCTTCCGCTGGGCGCTGGCCCGCGACTATGAGCTGATCTTCGAGATGGACGCGGACTTCAGCCACGGCCCGAGCCACCTCACGGAGTTTCTCAAGGCCTCCGAATCGGCGGACTTCGTGTTGGGCTCGAGGTATCTCAACGGAAAGGTCACGGTGGTGAACTGGCCTATCAGCCGCCTCCTGTTGAGCTACGGCGCGAACATCTACGCGCGCATCGTCACCGGCATGAAGCTCTGGGACGCCACGGGCGGCTTCAAGTGCTTTCACCGACGCGTGCTCGAGGCCATCGACCTCGGCGACGTGCGCTCGAATGGCTACGCGTTCCAGATCGAGATGTCGTTCCGCGCCATGCGGAAGGGCTTCACGCCAATCGAGATCCCGATCGTCTTCACGGATCGCACCGAAGGCGAGAGCAAGATGTCGGGCCACATCGTCCGCGAGGCCATCTTCATGGTCTGGCGCCTGCGCTGGTGGGCG
>PNKF01000028.1 GCA_013822285.1 Gemmatimonas sp. | reverse complement strand
CCATCGCGGCGCGCACCTCGCGCATCAAGCTCTCCACCGCGGTCACCGTGTTGAGCTCCGAGGAGCCGGTGCGCGTCTTCCAGCAGTTCGCGACGCTGGACCTGCTCTCGCAGGGTCGGGCCGAGATCATCGCGGGGCGCGGCAGCTTCATCGAGAGCTTTCCGCTCTTCGGCTACGACCTGCAGGATTATGACGCGCTGTTCAGCGAGAAGCTGGGACTGCTCCTCGAGCTGGTGACGAAAGAGCGCGTGACCTGGCAGGGCCGCTTCCGGGCGCCGCTGCAGGACCAAGTGGTGTATCCGCGTCCCGTGCAGGCGCAGCTTCCGCTCTGGATTGCCGTCGGCGGCACACCGCAGTCGGTCGTGCGCG
Source organism: Gemmatimonas sp. (assembly GCA_013822285.1). Taxonomy (GTDB): domain Bacteria; phylum Gemmatimonadota; class Gemmatimonadetes; order Gemmatimonadales; family Gemmatimonadaceae; genus Pseudogemmatithrix. The sequence continues at coordinate 14,615 of PNKF01000028.1, read as the reverse complement.
CGGCGACGCTTGGCTTGCCGATGGCATTGGCGATCATCGGTGGATCGCCGGAGCGCTTCGTGCCGTACACGGACTTGTATCGCGAGGCGTGGACGAAGGCGGGGCATGATCCGGCGAAGATGCAGTTGAGCATCAACTCCCACGGCTTCGTCGCCGACACGACGGCGCAGGCCGCCGAGATTGCCTGGCATCCGTATGCGCTGCAGATGGGCAAGATCGGCCGCGAGCGCGGCTGGCCGCCGCCGACCAAGCATCAGTTCGACGCGGAGCGCTCACCGAAGGGTGCGGTGCTCATCGGCGATCCGCAGGCGGTGATCGACAAGATCCTCTGGGAGCACGAACTGTTCGGGATGACGCGCTTCACGTTGCAGATGAGCGTAGGCTCACTGCCGCACAAGGACTTGATGCGCGCCATCGAGCTCTACGGTTCGGTCGTGGCGCCCGCCGTGCGCAAGGCCGTGGGCAGCGGAGTGGCGAGCGCGGTGTGATATTATCGCGGTGCATCATCTCCGCCGCGTCTGGGTTGCCGTGATGGCTAGCGTGGGCGTCGCCTCTTCGGCGGCGCCCACGTTGCGCGCCCAGGACGTCGTGCAGATGTCGGTGACGGGCACCGATGCCTCGCCGGCGACCAAGGCAGCGCTCACGGGCAGCTTGATTCTCGTCGGGGCGGCGGGGGCGCAGGCGATCAAGACTCCGAAGGCCTGGTCCCGCACCTGGGAAGGCTTTGGCTCCCGCGTCGCGGACCAGACGGGCTTCTACTTGGTGCAAACGACGACGTTTCGCTCGCTCGGTCGCGCACTCGACTATCGCCAGGACGCCGTGCTCTGTCCGCGCGATGCGCTGGTCGGTTGTGCCTTCACCGCGACGTTCACGGCGTTCGACCGCGAAGGGCGGCGACGTTTCAACGCGCCGCTGGTGACCAGCATTCTCGTCGGCACAGGCGCCTCGCTGCTCTGGCGTCCGGAACGCCAGGGCAATGCGGAGTCCTGGGGCTTCGTCGGCACGCGATTGGGCATCGCCTTTGGGGGCTACGTCGCCGAACGCATTCTCGTGGACTGGTGGGCGCAGCGGAACTAGGCGCGTGGTGTGGCGGTTCGTCCCCATATGTCTAAGCCGCTGCTGCAGGTCATCATCGCCTCCACTCGTCCCTCGCGCGTCGGTGCGAAGGTCGCCGACTGGTTCATTCCGATCGCGGAGGCGCAGGGCGCCTTCGCCATCGAGCGCGTCGACTTGAAGGAAGTGAACCTTCCCTTCCTCGACGAGCCCAAGCACCCGCGCCTCGGGGAGTACGAGCACGAACACACGAAGCGCTGGAGCGCGACGGTGTCCCGCGCTGACGCGTTCGTGTTCGTCACGCCGGAGTACGATTTCGGACCGCCCGCGTCGTTGATCAACGCGCTGCAGTTCCTCGTGAAGGAATGGGCCTACAAGCCTGTCGGCCTACTCAGCTACGGTGGCGTCTCGGCCGGCCTTCGCTCGGCGAATGCGCTGCGCATCATGATCACCGCGAACAACATGATGCCGCTGCCGGGTGCCGTGTCGATCCCGCTGGTCGGTCAGCTCGTGAACAAGGAGACGGGCCTGTTCGAGCCGGGCGAGGTGCAGGCTAAGGCTTCGACCGCGATGGTCGCTGAGCTCGCGCGTTGGGAAGGAGCGCTGCGCACGCTGCGCAGCGCCTGATCCGACGATCCGCTACACGCTGGTGAGATTACCCTCGCCTTCGCGTCGCTCCGCGCGCCATTCGGCGTGCGCCTGCGTGAGCGCTTGGTCGAAGAGCTCCGGCGGCTGCGCGCCGCTGATGGCGTAGGTCTGCGCGAACACGAAGAACGGCACGCCGCTGATGCGCTGTTGCCGCGCCTCGGCGATGTCGCGCCGCACCTCGTCGCCGAAGTCGTCGCTGGCCAGCACGGCAGACGCGCGGGCGGCATCCAGCCCGCTCTCAGCGGCGAGCGTCTGCAGCGTCTGGGCGTCATCGACGTTGGCGCCCTCGGTGAAGTACGCGCGCAGCAGGCGGTCCTTCATGGCATCGCCCTGCCCTTCGGATTGCGCCCACTGGAGCAGGCGATGCGCGTTGAAGGTGTTGGCCACCACGACGCGATCCATCGCGAAGCTGATGCCCTCGCTGGCGCCCATCTCGGCGACGCGCGCTTGCATCTGCTCAACCTGCGCCGTGCTGAGTCCCTTGCTGCTCGCGAGGAATTCGTTGAGGCGCTGCGTGGCGTCGGTGACCAGCTGTGGCTGCAGCTGGAAGCTGCGCCACTCGACGCGAATGTCGTCGCGGTGCGGGAATCGGGCGATGGCTGCCTGGAGCCGCCGCTTGCCGATGTAGCAGAAGGGGCAGGCGATGTCGGACCAGACTTCGATGAGCATGGGTTCGCGCGCTGTCATCCCTAACGAATACGCGACGGGGCTGATATGCTCCACGTCGTGACGACTGAACGCAGCGAACACGTAGATGTGCTCATCATCGGCGCCGGACTGTCCGGCGTCGGAGCGGCGTATCACCTGCAGACGCGCTGCCCGGATCGCAGCTATGCGATCGTCGAGGCGCGCGCGGCGATGGGTGGGACCTGGGACCTCTTTCGGTATCCCGGCGTCCGCTCGGACTCCGACATGTTCACCTTGGGGTATCGCTTCCGGCCATGGACGGGCGGCAAGGCGATCACCGACGGGCCATCGATCAAGGCGTACATAGAAGACACCGCGCGTACCTATGGCATCGACCGAAAGGTGCGCTACGGACACCGCGTCGTCGCGGCGTCGTGGTCCAGCGAACGGGCGCGGTGGACCGTCACCATGGAAGTCGGCGCAGCACGCGAGCGGCGGCAGCTCACGGCGCACTTCCTCTACACCTGCACCGGCTACTACGACTACGCCAAGGGTTATCTCCCGGAGTGGGAGGGCGCGAGTGAGTACACAGGCCGTTTCGTACACCCGCAGTTCTGGCCGCAGGATCTCGACTACTCCGGAAAGCGCGTCGTCGTGATCGGCAGTGGTGCGACGGCGGTCACGCTGGTGCCGGCGATGGCCGAAGGGCCTATGGCTGCGGCGTCGGTGACGATGCTGCAGCGCTCGCCCACGTATGTGGCGTCGCTGCCGGCGGCGGATGGCGTTGCGAACGTGTTCCGCGAGGTGATGTCCGAAGACGCCGCATACGCCGCCGCCCGCTGGAAGAACATCCTGCGGCAGATGCTGTTCTTCAACGTCGCGCGCGCGTGGCCGAGGTTCTTCCGCCGCCTGATCCAGAAGGGCAACCGGGCCGAGCTCGGGGCCGACTTCGACATCGACACGCACTTCAATCCCAAGTACGATCCTTGGGACGAGCGTTTCTGCATCGTCCCGGATGGCGATCTGTTCCGCGTGCTCCGCGAGGGCAGGGCCGCGGTGGTCACGGACCAGATTGTGCGATTCGATGCGACAGGCATCGTGCTGAACTCAGGACGGCGTCTTGAGGCCGACATCGTCGTCACCGCGACGGGGCTGGTCGTGCAATTGCTCGGCGGCATGACGCTTGAGGTCGATGGACAGCGCATCAATCTCGCGGACACCATGGCGTACCGCGGCATGATGTACAGCGGCGTCCCGAATCTTGCGTCGGCCTTCGGCTACACGAATGCGAGCTGGACGCTCAAGTGCGACCTCACGAGCGAGCACGTGTGCCGCTTGCTCAACTATATGGATGCGAAGGGGCTGGTCCAGGCGACGCCGCAGCGCGATCCGGGTGTCGAGGGCGAGCCCGTGCTCGATTTCACCTCGGGCTACGTGCAGCGTGCGCTGCCGTTCCTGCCGAAGCAGGGTCCTGCCGCCCCGTGGCGATTGTATCAGAACTACATCCGCGACCTCTTTCTGCTGCGGCATGGCAAGGTGAACCATCGCGTGATGCAGTTCCGGCGTGGCGAGCGGCCCCGTGCCTAGCCGCCTGCGTCTCGCGGGTCGCACGGCCGTGCTGACCGGCGCGGGCAGCGGCATCGGGCGCGCGACGGCTGTCGCGCTGGCTGCGCGCGGCTGTCATCTCGCGCTGGCCGATATCAGCGCGGAGCGAGTGGCCGACACCGCGCGGCTGGTGGCGCGCGAGGGACTGCGCGTCAGCGTGCACCGCCTCGATGTGTCGGATCGCGCGCAGGTGATGGCGTTCCCGGCACAGGTGCTGCAGCATCACGTGGGCGTGGACTTGCTGTTCAACGTGGCCGGCGTCGGGCTCGGTGGGACCTACGAGCAAGTCAGCGACGACGACGTGGCCTGGGTGATGGACGTGAACTTCTGGGGCACGGTCTGGATGACGCGAGCCTTCTTGCCGGCGCTGCGCGCCTGCGACGACGCGCAGATCGTGAATGTCTCGAGCGTGTTCGGCATGGTCGCGCCGGCGGGCAACGTCGCCTACTCGGCGAGCAAGTTCGCCGTGCGCGGGTTCAGCGAGGCGCTGCGCTGGGAGCTGGAGCACACGCACATCGGCGTGACCGTCGTGCATCCTGGCGGCGTGGCGACCAACATCGCGAATGACGCGCGTGTGCCTGATGGTGTGGATGAGGCCGAGCGGCAGCGGAAGCTGGTGTTCTCCAACAAGCGGTTGCGCATGCCGCCGTCGAAGGCAGGCGAGATCATCGTGCGTGGGGTCGAGGCGCGGAAGCTGCGTGTGCTCGTGGGCTGGGACGCCGTGGCCATCTCGCTGCTCACGCGCTTGATGCCGGTCCGTTATTGGAACGTGCTCGGGAGTTGGGTACGCGAATCGCCGAACGTGGAGAGGTGAGCTGATGTCCGCGACGCCGGAGTCGGTCGATCTCAAGCTGTGGACCGTGCTCGCGAAGGCCTACGAGGCGATTCGCGCCCATGCCTTTGCGCACATCGAAGGCGAAGGGCTCACGCCGGGCGAGTTCGGGGTGCTCGACACGCTGTACCACAAAGGCCCCATGCTGCTCGGCGACCTGCAGCATCACGTGCTGGTCACCAGTGGGGGCATCAGTTACCTGACGGACCGATTGGAGCGGCAGGGCCTCGCCGTCCGGCGCGACTACGCTGCCGATCGCCGCACGAAGGAAGTCGTGCTCACGGCGAAGGGGACGCGACTGATGCGGCGCATCTTCCCGGCGCACGCAGCGGTGATCGCGCGGGCGCTGGGCGACGTGGATGCGGAGTCCAAGCGGGCGGCCATTGCGCTGCTGCGGACGGTCGGTCGCGCGGCAGCGGCTGCGGGAGGCGTCGCGGGCGCCGCTCCGACGGCGGACGGCCCGGCCTCGAAGTAGTCCGCGCACTGCGGTGACATGCGGGGGAACTTTCGCGGAGCCATTTCTCTTAGTACTTGGAGAAATGGCCACGTCCCCAAACCCCTGTGTGGAGCAGTTCATGACATCGCAGCCGTTCATTCCCGCGCCGGCCCCCGGGTCCGCCGCCTTGACCGCCCCGGCAATCGCGCCTGCGGCGCGGGCCGAGATCCTGTTCGCGACGGATCCCATCTGTTCTCACTGTTGGGCGATGGAGCCCCCATGGCGGCGCTTCCTGTATCACTATGGCGAGCACGTCCACGTGACCCATCTCTATGGCGGCTTGCTGCCTGGCTGGGATGGATTCCGCGACAGCGCCGGTATCCAGAAGCCAACGGACATCCCGCCGCACTGGGCGGAGGTGGCGGATCGCTACGGCCAGCCGATCGACGCGTCCGTCTGGGTGACCGATCCGCTCGACTCGTCGTATCCGGCCTCGGTGGCGGTGCACGCGGTGCGCACGCTCGCACCCGACCGGGAAGACGACTACCTGCGGCGCATCCGTCAGGCGTTGTTTCTCGAGGCACGGAACATCGCGCGGCGTGAGGTGCTGGTGGCCTGCGCCGTGGACATCGGACTGGACGCCACGGCGTTCGCGACCGCCTTCGACGACAAGTCGAGCGCCGCGTCGTTCGCGGCGGACCTGGCGCAGAAGCAGCGCGACGGCATCCGCGGATTCCCCACGCTGGTCGTGACGGGCCCGGGCAGTGAACAGCCTTGGGTGCTGCGCGGATCGCAGCCGTTCTTCCGCCTGCAGCGGGCACTAGAGGCCGTGCTCGGGGAGTTGCCAGAGGCCCGGCCGGTGGATGCGAAGTCGGTACTGGAGGCGTATGGATCGGGCACCACGCGTGAGTTCAGTGAAGTGCTGGAGCTCGACGCGCCGGCGACCGAGGCGGCATTGCGCGCGGCAGGGGCTCGGAGCCGCGGGCTGGCCGGGAGCCAGCTGTGGTCGCTGGCCTGAGGGGCCGGGCCGGACGGGTGCACGACGCCCGTCCGGCCACGTTCTGGAAGAAGATTCTCCGAGGCCCCTTGACATTCTGTGTTATAACACCTAATATCCCTCCATGTCGCCTGACCTCCGCCACGAACTGCGCCAGCAGAAGCCCTTCGGGAGCCTTGCCCAGGAAGCCTTCCTGAGCATCGCGCGCACGGAGACGCTGCTGCGCGAGGGCATCGAGCGGCTCCTCGAGCCGTATGCGCTGACGCTCACGCAGTACAACGTGCTGCGGGTGCTGCGCGGCGCGGAGTCTGGCGGGCTGTGCCGGAACGAGATCCGCGACCGCCTCGTGACGCGCATGCCCGATGTGTCGCGACTGCTGGATCGCATGGAGGATGCAGGGCTGATCCATCGCGTGCGGAGCACCGAAGACCGGCGCCAGGTGAACACGACGCTCACGCCGAAGGGGCGGAAGCTGGTGAACGAACTCGACGCACCGATGGCGAAGGCGCACGAGAAGCAGCTGGGGCATCTCGATGCCAAGCAACTGAAGACGCTGATCGACCTGCTCGCCCTCGCGCGAGCCTAGGAACTTATTTGCAGTAATGCGTGTTATAACACCAAGTATTATCACACCAACACTTGAGGATCCGTCCCATGACCCACGGCAGCACTGACTCCCGCCACGACATCGCCCTCGCCACACTCCGCGTCGCCATCGGTGGCATCTTCGCCGCGCACGGCGCGCAGAAGCTCTTCGTCTACGGCATTGAGGGCGTCAGCGGCGCCTTCGGTGGCATGGGCATCCCGATGCCCGGCATCACTGGGCCGCTCACCGGCGTGGTGGAGCTGTTCGCCGGCCTCGCGCTCGCCTTCGGTCTCATGACGCGGCTGGCAGGATTCGGCCTCGCGGTGATCATGCTCGGCGCCATCAGCATGGTGCACATCGGCGCCGGCTTCTGGGCACCGAATGGCGTCGAATTCCCGCTCGCGCTCATGGCCGGTGCCACGACGCTCGCCCTCGCCGGTGCCGGTCGCTACTCGCTCGACGCGGTGATTGCCACTCGTCGCAGCACACGCTAAGCCACGACTCCACGCTCGCATCCACTCACGCAGCACATCACCAGGAGCATCCCAATGAAGATCCTCATTGTCGGCAGCGGCAACATGGGTCGCGGCATCGCCACCCGCGCGATCGCCGGCAAACATAGCGTGACCCTCCACGACGAAGATGGCGGCAAGGTGCAGGCTCTGGCCAAGGAGCTCGGCGTCTCTGTGGCCGCTGACATCCGCGATGCCGTGTCCTCCAGCGACGTCGTCATCATGGCGGCGCCCTACGAAGGCAACGTCGCCATCGCGCGTGCCTTGGGCCCCGTGCTCGGCGGCAAGATCGTCGTCGAGATCTCGAACCCGCTCAACGACACCTACAGCGACCTCGTGACGGCGCCGGGCACCTCGGCCGCCGAGACGATCCAGGCGATGCTGCCGAAGAGCGCGAAGCTCGTGAAGGCCTTCAACACCACGTTCGCCGGCACGCTGGTGGCGGGCCAAGTGGCGGGCCAAGCACTCGACGTGTTCATCGCCGGTGACGACGACGCAGCGAAGGCCACGGTCGCGGAGTTCGTGGCCGCGGGCGGCCTGACGCCGATCGATGTCGGCGCGTTGCATCGCGCCCGCCAGCTCGAAGCGATGGCGTTGCTCGGCATCACGCTGCAGTTCCGTCTCAACACGGGCTTCGGCACCGCGTGGCGTCTGGTGAAGCCGACGGCCTGAGCCAATGCCGCGCTCGCAGCACGCACGCATACTTCTTCAGGAGGGCCTGACCGATGGGAGTTTCAACAGCCGAAATCTTTGGCACGGACGCGGCGCCGCAGCCGGCGCTGCCCGGTAGCTACGGCCAAGCGCCGTCCGGCTACCGGCTCCCGGATGCCACGCGGCTCGGACATGTTGTGCTCCAAGTGCGGCATCTTGAGCGGTCGCTTGCGTTCTATGAAGGGGTGCTTGGGTTTCGTGTCGTGCAGCGCGACGCCGACACAGCGACGCTGGCTGCTCAAGACGATGATCGTCCCTTGGTGCGGCTCGAAGCGCGGGAAGGCATTGCGCCGTCGCGTCGCGGCCGGCTCGGGCTCTATCACTTCGCCATCCTGCTGCCAGACCGCGCCGCGCTGGGACGCTTCGTCCAGCACCTGGCCGATCTCGACGTGCGCGCGGGCGCCGGCGACCATCGCGTGAGCGAAGCGTTCTACCTCGCCGACCCGGACGGTCTGGGCATCGAGGTCTACGCGGATCGTCCGCGTGACACGTGGCAGCGCCTCGGGCGTGAGCTCGTGCTCGCGACGGATCCAATCGGCGCGGCGTCGATCGTCGCCAGCGCGGGTGGGCATCCTTGGACCGGCATGCCGGCAGGCACGGTCATCGGCCACGTGCATCTGCACGTCGGCAATCTCGAACGCGCTCAGGCGTTCTATGGCGATGGCGTCGGGTTCGACCGCATGACATGGAGCTACCCCGGTGCGCTCTTCCTCGGTGCCGGCGGCTACCACCACCACCTGGGCACGAACCTCTGGGCCGGCCCCTTGGCACAGCCTGCGGCGGACGATGAAGCGCGCTTGCTCGAGTGGACCATCGAGGTCCCCGCTGCACATGACGTGCGCGACGTCTCGCAGAGCCTGCTGCGCGGTGGCTTTGCCGTCGAAGCGCCCACGGATGGTTCGATCGTCGTCGGCGATCCGTGGGGCACGAAGGTCCGCATCACCACAGCATGAACATCCTGGCACGGCTCCGCCGTGCCAGGCATCGGCAGGATAGCAGGTCAACGCAGGTCAACAACGGAGGCAGTGTGCGTGGGCTCGAGAACAAGGTCGCGTTGATCACCGGCGGTGGGTCTGGCCTGGGTGAAGCGATTGGCAAGTTGCTCGCATCGCGGGGCACGAAGGTGGTGCTGACGGACATCAAGCTCGAGGCCGCCGAGCGCGTGGCGCGCGAGATCGTCGCGGCTGGCGGCACGGCGACGGCACTGCAGCAGGACACCGCGAAGCCCGAGGACCATGAGCGCGTGGTCGCGCACGCCGTCGCGACGTACGGCGCGCTGCACTACGCCGTCAACAACGCGGGCATCGGCGGTGCTGCGGCGCCCGCGGGCGAGGTGGATCTCGCGGATTGGAAGCGCGTGATCGACATCAACCTCAACGGCGTGCTGTACGGCATGCGCTATCAGATTCCCGCGATGTTGAAGGCGGGCGCGTCGAAGAGCGCGATCGTGAACATGGCATCGATTCACGGCTCGGTGGCGGCGATCGGCAACGGTGCCTACACGGCCGCGAAGCATGGCGTGGTCGGCCTGACGCGCAACGCAGCCGCAGAGTACGGGCCGCAGGGCCTGCGCATCAACAGCGTCGGACCGGGATATATCGAGACCCCGTTGCTCGCCGGCCTGCCCAAGGAAGTGCAATCGGCGCTTGCCGCGAAGCATCCGCTGGGTCGGTTGGGCAAGCCGGAGGAAGTCGCCACGCTAGTGGCGTTCCTGCTCTCGGAGGACGCGTCGTTCATGACCGGCGGGTACTACCTCGTCGACGGCGGCTACACCACCGTCTGAGGTGCAGCGGACGTTCAGTCGCGACGCGGCGTCGAGAGCACGACCGCCGCGTTGCGCTGAAGCCCGCTGAGCTTCGCGCGCTTCATCGCGGATCCGCGGAACGCGTCTCGGAAATCGGCCTCGTCCATCGCGAGCAATTCCTGCGCGAGGGCCGGGGCCGCCTTGCTGGCGAGCAGCGCTCGGGGCGCGAACGCGGGCTCGCGCAGTTCCTGCGCGAACTTCACGTTCCACGGACAGACGTCCTGGCAGATGTCGCAGCCGTACACGTGCTCGCGCATCGCGTGGTGGAACTCGTCAGGAATCGCGCTGCGGGATTCGATCGTGAGATACGAAATGCAGCGCCGCGCATCCATCACGCGCGGTGCGACGAAGGCCTGCGTGGGGCAGGCCTCGAGGCAGCGCGTGCACGTGCCGCAGTGGTCTTCGGCGAACGGCACGTCCGGTTCGAGCTCCAGCTCGAGGAACAGCGCACCGATGAAGAAGAACGAGCCCTGCGACGGATTGATGAGCATGGTGTTCTTGCCGACCCAGCCGAGTCCGGCCTGGCGCGCGAGCTCACGCTCGAGGATCGGGCCGGTATCCACGTAGCTGCGTCCGCGAATCTCGCCACCGCGCTCCTGCCGTACCCACGCGAGGAGTTCGTCGAGGCGGTCCCACATCAGCCGATGGTAGTCATCACCTCGCGCGTAGCGCGCGACGGGGCCGGCGGGTTCTCTGCCGCCGTAGTCGAGCGCGACGACCAGGGCGCTGCGCATACCCGGCTCGGGGCGCGTCGTGTCGGCACGCAGTTCGGCGCCGCGCTGCAGGTAGTCCATCTCGCCCTGGAATCCTTGGGCGAGCCAGTCCGTAAATGCCTCGTGCGTGGCGACGGGGCCGAGTCGCGCGATGCCGGCAAGATCGAAGCCGAGTCCGAGGGCTTGCGCCTTCAGTCGGGCTTCGAAGCTGGCGTTCACGGGAATCGCGCTGCCCAGCGCGCGTAGCGGATGACGTCGTCCACGGGCGGCACCGCGTCGTGATCGCCGTAGGCCGTGTACATGCGCCAGCGGACGTAGTCGCGGGCGGGCAGCGGCAGGAAGGGAAAGCGCGCGTACCAGCTGTTGCGACGGAATCGCCAGGCCACGACCAGCAGGGCGTAGGCGGTTCGCGGGCTCAGCAGCGCGCGCGGGATCAAGGCAAGGACGAGACCAAGCACAACTTCAATATAGACGGCTAGCCCCGGTTCGCCGTATCTTCCCGCGCGATGTGGCTCTATCGGGCAATGCCCCTCATCTCCGAGCTCGCCGTCCGCTCGTACTACCGCGTGACGGTGGCTGGCTCGCGCCTGCCGGCGGACGGGCCGGTGTTGATCGTCGCGAACCACAACAATTCGTTGGTAGATCCCGCACTGGTGGCCGCGATGGCAGGCCGGAAGGTGCGCTTCATGGCGAAGTCGCCGCTGTTCACCCATCCGCTGATTGGCTGGCTGATCAAGGGCGTCGGGTCGGTGCCGGTGTATCGCCAGCAAGACGACCCGACGAAGATGTCGCAAAACCTGGATTCGTTCCGCGACGTGCATGCCGTGCTCGCCAAGGGTGATGTGGTGGGCATCTTCCCCGAGGGGATCTCGCATTCGATGTCGCGGTTGGCGCCGCTCAAGACCGGTGCGGCGCGCATCGCGCTCGGGGCCGCGCAGCAGCGCGGCGCGGACTTTCCCATCGTGGCGATGGGCCTGGTGTTCCGCGACCGCGACACCTTCCGCTCTGAAGCGCACGTCATCATCGGCGAGTCCTTCCGCTGGCAGGATCTCGTGAGCGAAGTGACGAACCGGTCGGCCGTTCGCGAACTCACCGAGCGGATCGAGCAGGCGATGCGCAGCGTCTCGGTGAACCTCGAGCGCTGGGAAGACGAGCCGATCGTCCGGACGGCGGAGGCCGTCTGGCGCGCGGAGTTCGGCGCGGAGACGTCTCCGGCCGCGGAAGTGGAGCGGCTGCGCATCACGACCGAGGCGCTGCAGACGCTGCGCGACGGCGGTGGCGGTGACTGGCGCGAGGTGGCGTTGGAGCTCAAGGCGCATGGCCGCGCGCTGCATCGCTTGGGCCTCACGCCCGAGACACTGCGTGAGGATGTGTCGGCGGCGACGGCCCTGCGCTGGACGCTGGGCAAGCTGCCGTTGATTCCCTTGTTGCCGATCTCGCTGCTCGGCGGAGTCTTCTTCTGGATTCCGAAGCGAGTGACGGTGGCGGCGGCCGCGCATACCGCGCGCATGGAAGGCGACGACACGGTCGTCACGCACCGCGTGTTGGTCGGCGGCGTGGCATTTCCGCTGTGGATCGCGTTGACGTCACTGGTGGTCGGCGTCGCGTACGGCTGGATGGCGGGCCTGCTCTCGCTTTTGCTGCAGCCGATCTGGGCCTTCGCCGCCCTCGCCGTGGGCGAGCGTCGTCAGGCGATGTGGACCGCCGTGCGGCGGTACTTCTTGCGACGGCTGAACGCGCGACGCCTCGCGCCCCTGCGCGAGAAGCAGCGCAGCTTGGCACAGCGGCTGCAGGTGCTGCTGGCGCGGACGGTACCGAGCGCGTCGTAGGGCCGCGGGGCAGCGCGGCACTCAGCGCGCGGAGACGCCGTCGAGTCCGCGCGGAATCGTGAGGCCGAGGGTCGCGAGCGCCGTCGGAAAGAGATCGACCGTGCGACGCAGCAAGCCCGTCACGGGTCGTGAGCTGATGAACGGCACGAGCATCTGCTCACGGTGCAAGGCGCCGTGGCCCGACACGTGCAGCACGGGCTCGTAGCGCGTGCGCAGGTCCCAGCCCGGCGCCGCCGACAGGATGATGTCGCCGGCACGCGGCGCTCCGGCGATGGCGCAGACCTGCACGAGCGCATCTGGGTACTCGGTCTCGCGTGTGCGCTCCCAGGCCGCGGTCGCATCGAGCCCGAGCAGGTCGTCGCCGATGCCGAGCGGATCGCCGCTGATGCGACGATACGAGTAGGTCCCGTCGCCTGCGGTGAAGACATCGGCGTGGCCGCGACTCGACGAGTGGATGCTCACGCGCGAATCGCCCATCGGCAGGATCGCGAGGTCCACGGCCGCGAGGCTGATCAGCCTCTCGAGCAGCGGCTGCCAGCGATCGCGCAGCGCCGGCCATACCGCGCGGCGGCGCCGCTGCAGCTCGAGGTAGAGGTGCGCCATGGCGTTGCCACTCACCATCACGGCGACGTCGCGTCCACGGAGCACCCACGGATGCGCACGCACTCCGTACCCCCACGACGCGATGGTCCCCGCGAGATCTTCATGCTGCGGCACTGTCGCATGCCCGTGGTCACTGACCACCCAGATCTCGAGCTCTTCGCGGCGCCCCGCGCGCGCGAAGGCATCTTCAAGCAGGCGCACGGTATGGTCGACCGTCTGCATGGCCTGGAGCACGCGTGGCGATTCGGCGCCGTGGCGGTGCGAGAGCTTGTCGATGCCTGGATGCGCCAAGAACGCCACGCGCGGGCGCTGCGCGACGATGCGGCGCACGAACTCTTCGCCGAGCCAGCGATCGAAGCGCATCCAGCCATCGAGGTCGCCGCGGAAGTGCGTCCAGGCCATGCGGGCACCAAAGAGCCAGCCGCTGCCGATGCGCCGCCGCGGATTCAGTCCGCGACCGATGTACGTGAAGCCGCCGATCGACCGTGGCTCGTGTTCGAAGAGCGTGCGGTACTCGCGGGTGAGATCGGCGTCGGCGCGCATGCCGCCGAGTCCGACGTAGCTGCGTGCGTGGGCGGGCCAGAGTGTGGCATCACGACTGCGGTCGTACCATCGGAGCCCGGGGAGTCCCGCGCGGCCGGGATGCAGGCCGAGCAGAAACGGGGTGTACGCGCTGCCGGTGACCGAGGGGAACACGCTCGTGAGCGTGGCCGCCGATCCGCGACTGCGCAGCGCGGCGAGCGCCGGCAGCTGGCCGGCGTCCATCGCGCCGAACAGCGTATCGGGGCGGGCGCCGTCGGCGACGAGGATGACGAGGGTCACGGGTGCGTGGCAGTCGCTAGAGCGGGTTCGGGAACGTAAACTTCACGGACGATGGCAGCCAAGAAATCTTCCAAGAAACCGGCGGCCGCAGCAAAGGCCAAGCCGGCACGTACCGCCTCGGGCAAGAAGGCCGACCCGGCGCGACTTGATGCGGCCGCGCGTGAGTCCCTGCAAGGCCTCAAGGACCGCATGGCCGAGGGCATGCGCGCGAGCGGGCAGTTCCCCGTCGTGAAGGACGAGGTGTTGCCGCGCGCGGCGAGCGACGACGCGATCGGCGACTTTTCGTGGGCGCTCACGGAAGACGCGAAGCTGCTGCAGTACGGCGGCCCTAAGAGCGACTTCCGCACCACCGACCCCTGGCGCGTGATGCGTATCCAGGCGGAGTTCGTGGAAGGCTTCGACAAGCTGGCGGGCATCGAGAAGGGCGTCAGCATCTTCGGCTCGGCGCGCACGCATCCCGACGATCCGCAGTATCTCGCGGCGGTGGAAGTCGCGCGTCTCCTCGGCACGCATGGCTTCAGCATCCTCACCGGTGCCGGCCCGGGCATCATGGAGGCGGCGAACAAGGGGGCCAAGCTCGCGGGTGCGCCGAGCTTCGGCTGCAACATCGAGCTGCCGTTCGAGCAGGGCGCGAACCCGTACGTCGACACGCTGGTGAGCTTCCGCTACTTCGCCGTGCGCAAGACGATGTTCATCAAGTATTCGAGCGCGTTCATCATCTTCCCCGGTGGCTTCGGCACCTTCGACGAGATGTTCGAAGCGCTGACGCTCATCCAGACCGGGAAGATTTCGCAGTTCCCCGTGGTGCTGTTCGGCACGCACTACTGGGCGGGGCTC